>JAHWHC010000060.1 GCA_019323555.1 Candidatus Woesearchaeota archaeon | reverse complement strand
ATGAAAGTTGCATTCAAGAAATTCAATACATTATTTGCACCAATAACAACAAGATTATGCGCAATCGCGCTAGAGTTTCCAAAAGTAAAGTTCAGGTGATGCCTTCCCTTTGTTATGACTCTGCTGGTCTCGTAAGCAGTCTCATTACAAGAGAAGTTAGCAACAAAAACCTTGTCGCCATCATAGGAAGCATTGATTACATTATTACCACACTTTAATTCAAGGAACTGCAAATCAACTGTGAAATGCGTCCCGCTTGTTCCAATTATTGTTAAATTGGCAGTTCCTGTGGTGTTAAACTGCACAGTCCAGTTGCCGTTTATCGTCGGGTAAGACTGAACATTAATAATCTGGATGAATCCTCCTGCATAACCGCTGAAATGATCCACGGCAAAAACAACAGCAGAACCGTCTGTTGTGAAAGGAATGTCTGTCTCCTGCCAAGAACCTTCGCAAACAAAAGTATCAACATTAAAATCAGAACACTCAAGAATGGCATTTACTTCTCCTGAAACAGGCAGACTTAAAATCGCCTCTTCCATATCAACTGCATCTGCAGCAAAAACATCTGTTCTAATCTTAGGATCAATTATGTTATCGATGTCTGCCTTGATCAAAGAACTGTTTGTGCCTTTAATAACAACAGCAGCATCTTCTTTTGTGATCTCCACGTCAATTAATTCATCATCCCTGTCAATCAAGGAATAATTGCTATCTGTGATAATTTCAGGAATCTCTTTTCCAAACTCAAAAATCTCAGAAGCCTCCCCGACGTGAAGCTTAAACCTAGGAACAATACCATCAACCAGCTGCACAACCAATGTGACTTCCTCAAGCGGACCGCTTGCATCTTTTGTAAGAGCATAGCCAACATCGCCTTCCACCCAGATAGGCTGGGAAAGTGCAGAATCATGGTAAAAAACAACAGTCAATTGGTTATCTGTCTGGGATATAGAGGAGAAATGCGTCTCAAAACCAGGCTCATCTGTTATCTTTTTTCCAAAAAACTTGTTATTTGCGTCTTTTATTGCGGTTGTTGTCTCAAGCACATCAACAAGAATTGTCTGGCTTGTGACAGCTGCTGAATCTGAAGCAGTCAGGGTAACAGGTCTTGTACCGAGGAATCCCGGATCTGGCGCAATCGTAACAATACTGCCGGAAACAGAGACTGTGAAATTACTAGGTTGTGTTGATATGAAATTCAGCTCGTCCTCATCTGCATCAACAAAATACTCTCTCAAGTCAAGAACAAGCGCAGTATCAACTTTTATGCCAAAATAAGTGTTACTTACATTCCAGACAGGAGCAGAATTAGACTCATTATATCCTGCAAGGCCAGTCGGGCCTACGATAAAAATGCCTACATTCAACAGGATAAAGACAGAAATAAGTATTACAAATATCCCTAACACATTCTTCTCATGTCGCTTCATTGTATCGTATTTTACTCTACTTTACTGGACAGAAAAATAACTAATTACTATATTGATACATCCCCCTTTTTTCCATCCGATAAAGAGGAAAAACCGCACTATAAGTATTTAAACTTATCGATTTTTTGTGAAACACAAATCAGTGCTAAAAATCGTTTGTTTTTCTTTTATTAGTAGTTACAAATGTTTTAATAGGCTGGTTTAATAAAGCAAGAACATGGAGGGTGACGCACTCAAAAGCCTAAAGGCTCATATTAAAAAAGAACTTAATAAAGGCTACTCTGTAGACTTAGTCAGATCTTCCTTAATTGATGCAGGGTTCCCTTCAGGCGAGGTAAACCAGGCATTTTCAGAGCTAAAAGAAGCAAAAGTAATCAAGGAACCGATTAAAAAACCATTATTTTCTGGATTATTCAGCGCAAAACCAGCGAAAGCAAAAGAAAAACCAAAACAAATCAAAAAAGAACCGCCTAAACTAATCAAGATACCAAAGATGCCTGAAATAAAGGCACCGGCAATAAAAGAAACAAAAATAGAGATAAAAAAACCAGAAATACCCACAGTAAAACCGAAACCTGTGCAAGTCACGCAGGAAAAACCAAGAAGACTCTGGATATTCGGGCTGCTTGCAGTATTACTGATTGTTGTGGTCGTATTTGGGCTGGCATATGTTGCGCCAACACAGTGTGACACAGAAAACTGCTTTATCAGCAAGGCAAACAAGTGCATGGCAGCAACATTCACAAACCAGATAGAAGGAACAACAGTCTACTATGAAACAAACAACTGCGTTCTGACAAAAAAGATACAGGCACTTGATCCAAGCGAGCCGCAGGAAATAGTAACCACATTCCTGGGCAAAAGCATGACCTGCAAATTCAACAAGAATGATTTCAGCCCGTTATTCCTTAATTCAATAACAGGCTACTTAGAAGCTTGCGATGGTCCTTTGAAAGACCAAATACTTCAAGTTACAAGACAGCTTTAAAAGAACAAAATTATTTCTATACCTGTGTGTTTAAAGGGAGCATATTCTCTGCTGCCAATGTGTAAGGAATGATTGCAGCTTTAAGATCGCCTTCGCAAGTGTTCAGCATGCCAGACAAGGTATAGATGTGCAGAGGGCTAAAGTCATCCTTAGCATAAAGACACACCATGCTCTTGCCCAAGAACCGCTCAATAACCTCCGGCATTTCTTCAGGGCTTAAAGCAACAACAGTCTTCTTAAGCACGCAGTTATTAACCTCATAAAACAAAGTTGTTCCGTTTATTATATTGGTATACGTTGCTGCACTGCAGGAATTCGCTTTATCAAGAAAACAGCTTTCAGTTCTGCACGCAGCTGGCTGTAAAAAAATCACGACAGCAACTATTAAAAGCACGATAATTGCGTATAGTTTAAACGTCTTTGATTCCGCCATTTTAATCATTCACGCTCTTGATGCTTAAAATGATTTGTTACTCCTTTTTAATGAGTGATCACTTTTTGTAGGATTGGCCGAGAAGGGAAAACACAGCGACAGTTACAGAATAAAGATAAACTGCATAAAGCGCCAACAAACAATAATACGCTATGTTCCACGCAACGCCTGCGATAGCCACGACCAGGATCAATAAAACAAGGAAGATAAGATTAAGGACAAATGCATTGGCCAAGCCCAGTAAAAATGCAAAAAAATACTTATCACGGAATGCTTGCCTGAATGCGCCGGCGCCAAATGCACTCAGAAATTTCTTCTTGACTGCAAAGCGAACCAAAGAACTTGGAAAAATATATAAGCCCAGCGCCAGCAAAAACAAGTATATCAAACCGCCAAAAGCAAACCAATCAATGTCATAATAAAATAAAAGAAGGTACAATGCAAAAAAAACTGCAAAATACACTGCAAAAATGACTGCAGCAAGAATCCCCTCCCACAGCTTAAGCCAAAAAGTGCTCCAAGCGGGCATGCCTAAATCTTTTTTCCTGGCAGTCCTGGCGCATTCCATAAAATAGCCAAACACTGCAAAAGACAGAAAAGGAATCAAAAGAAGTATGCTGCCAAAAACTAGCTTTTTGACATCCTTGAACGGCCTTGTAACACACTCCCAATACTCCATCTTAATACCCCTATAGAGCCTAATTTACAGAGAATAGTATATAAATATTGGTTGTCACTTAGGAATGGCGTTTTTTTTCAGAACCCAAATCTTTAATTATTTCAACGATGAGCATAGCAATGTCTTGTGTTGTTTTCGGATCGGGAATAATCTGTAGATTATTATCTAATTTTTCCTTAATAAAAGCAATCTGTGTTAATTGATTATCAATGCATTTTTTAATTGTGGCAAGAATTTCTGTTCTTTTTGTTTCTGTTGCTGCATCAGCCAATTCATCTCGGAGGGCATACTCCTCTGTAATTAAATTTCCAAGTTTATCAACAAGCTCTTTTAGAATAGCCACATACTTTGGCTGGAAAGATCTATGTTCAAAATTATATTTAAGTGCTTTAAAATTAGTAATTCTTTTTGAAAGGGTAGTTTCGTCGTCAGTCGGCGGAACTTTTGGGCCTTTTTTGCGCAGTGGCTCTAGGCGCACAAAATGCTTTTGATATCTGCTATTTTCAGGCATTGCTATAAAATACCAATCCGGCAGAAATTCGTCTGGAACTGCAACAAATCTTATTTCTTTGCCTGCTTTCTGCGCTTCTTTACATTTGCCTATTTGCTGTGTATGATAGTTTCTAAGAGCAATCAAAGCCTCGGTCTTATCTTTACTTGGAAAATCTTTGTCAAAATAGGCTATGAATATAGAAGATACTAATTCACCCAGGTATCCCAGATATTTAGGATAGCCCAATGATATCATTCTTTCTTTAATAGCATCCAACTCACGTTTCCAATTTTTAGGATATTTAAGAACTAAGACGTGAATAATATACGCAACGGCTCTATCAAAATAAGATCCTGCAGGAATACGAAATAATCTTCTCCAAATTACGAGCTCAGAAATCTGTTCAAGATTTCTATCATACATTTCATCCATCTCTTCAGGAGTATAAGCCCGTACCATGTTTATCAAAAATGCCTTGTTTATTTATATATTTATCGATTAATTAAAGACGCACAACTTCAAACGTATTCTGCTCAGGATCGAATATAGCAAAGTCTGGCACTGCACCTGGATTTAGAACGTATCTTTTTTCTTGGGATAGCTGCAGAACTCTGCCTTCTGGAAATTCAACCATTTCATCCTCTGAGAATACTGCAGGATTATGCGTGTGCCCTAAAAAGATGTATTTTTGCACTGTCCTCTCAAGCAGTTCTTTCGCCTGATAATGATGTCTTATATAATTACCACTAAAAAACTGTTTATTACGGTAATCTTCTCCTAAAGGATGATCATGAACAAAAATACTGTCCCCAATCACAATAGCAGGCGGCAGGGCCTGTATATATGATACTGTTTCAGGTGTAAGGTGTTCAGAATGCTTTAAAAACACATCATCGTGGTTTCCTCTAACTGAACGAACTCCTTTAGCAATCAGTAAATCTACGCAGTCATTTGCACTAGGCGTATCCTCCAGAATATCGCCTAAACAAGCAATGTCCTCAATACCCCTATTTTGAAGTTCCTTAAGTACTCTATTTAAATACCCTAAATTTGCGTGAATATCTGAAATAATGCCTTTTTTTGCCATATTCCACCCCGCGAATAACACTATATAAAGAGCGCAAGTATATAAATGTTTCGCTTTTTACTACAAAAGAGTGGTGAAAAACAAAACATTTAAATACTAGAAGCACTTAAATAGGCCCAGGTGAAGGCAATGAAAGCATATTTATTGGATTTGGAGGGGACTACCGGAATTTACAGCTCAAGACAGCATGTAAACGACATGATAGTCACCAGACCAGGCCTCAGGGATGCGGTAAGACGAATCCATGAAAATGACGGAAAAGCTATCATAACTACTAGAGCGCCCAGGCCTTTTGTAGAAGAAGCTCTGGCTGAACTAAAGCGCCTAACAGGGATAGAATTTGATGGTTTATATACTAAGCAGAATATACAGCTCGAATCTGACATACCAATCACAATAAGCTATAAAGACTACAGAAAAGTTTGTGAAGAACACGGCATATCAGACCCGTCACAAGCAGTGGTAATTGGGGATTTTTTAAGGTTTAGCTTATTTAAAGATTTTAGTGCAGAGGAATACAGAAATTTCAGCTTTTCGCAGAATCCTTCAAAACTTACTTCAAATTGTGCATTAAATGACCATCCTCTGCCAGCAGAAGATTCTCCAGTATATGCCGTAGTACCCCAAATGTGGTCTACTTGCAATGCTGATGGCGAAATAGTCACTTTAAATATGGATTATATAGTGCGCGTGTTAGAAGCAGCATATGCTGCTGGCGGCAATGATTTTCTCAGAGGATTAAACAAAATTGAAGAAAGCCCTGACGAGGTGGTTGCAACTGCCGGCCTTTCAGAAAGAATAGCAGACCAGCTAAAAAATGGCCAGAAAATAAGAGATCCGCAAGGAGAGGACATTACAGCATTATTCAGAGTACCAAAGACACAAAGATATCTTATCTTTAAAGGGCACGAGACAGATTGGTATCCAACAGAGAGAATAAAATGAAACCTTACAAAATAATATTGGACACAGACATTGGAACAGATGTTGATGATGCTTATGCACAGCTATTTGCAATGCGCTCTCCAGAAATAAGTATTCAGGCAATCACTACAGTCTATGGAGATACTGGACTCAGAGCAAAAATAAGTAAAAAAATGGCCAAGCTCGAAGGATATGAAGTTCCTGTTGCAGCTGGCGAAGAAAAACCAATGACCCCGCATAACGGGATCAACAAAACAGGATATGAGGGCCAAGGATTCTTAGATGCGAAAGACCTTGATGAAAGACTAGAAGATGCAGGAATAGAGGATGACGCTGTTGACCTTATCATACGCAAAATAAAAGAAAATCCTGACGAGACCTACATCGTCGCTATAGGACCCCTAACAAACATCGCAAAAGCACTAGAAAGAGACCCAAGCATAGGCGCGCAGATAAAAGGACTATACGCCATGGGCGGCTGTTTTAGATATCCTGAAAAGTTAACACTTGAAAATATGTTTGAACATAAAAATGCAATTCAGGAATACAACATTGTTTGTGATTTGACTGCGGCAAAAAAAGTTTTTGCGTCAGGCATACCCATCACACTTGTACCTTTAGACATTACTACACAAGTCAAATGGAGCAAAACAGATCTTGAAGAGTTAGCAAGAAAAAAAGACGAACTATCTAAAGGACTTGCTAATATGACAGATATCTGGTTCATGTATAAAACTATGATGCACAGAACACGCATGGACGCCACATCAATGCACGATCCTCTGACCGTAGCAGCACTCTTTGATCCTAGTCTTGTAAAGAAAAAGAAAGCACATGTGTCTATTACTGAAGAAGGAGTCACTGTTGCAGAAGACAGAGAAGGAACTGTTGAAATTTGCTATGAAGTAGATTCTGAAAGATTTGAGAAAATGCTTAGAGAACGAATCTTACCTAACAGCAAGCGCAACTTGGCGATTAAAATCATTGATTTCATTACCAACAACAAGCTGATTTAAAAACAGCCTTGCCAAATCCTTCTTTGGTCTCCTAGTAAATATATTTTGTGTTTGACCTTTAATAAAAGAAATCAGCAGGTCTTCTCTAACATTAACACTTTTAACAACTTCTAGTATATGCGCAATCTGAATATTGTCGCTTAACTGGCCCCAAGCAGGATTCTCTACACCTGCCAAAGGAGAAACCTGAGTGTAGCCTATCTGCATTTCTAGTTTTCCATTTCTAAATGGTGCAACAGATCCTCCAAGAAGCTCTTTTTCTTCACCACTTAATAGCCCCCAATTCTCATTAATCCACCTTTTGCCCTCTCTAAGCATAAATGGTTGTGCATGATACGTGCCCGCCTGATCAATCACAATAACCGAGTTTCCTTCGCTTAAATCATCCCCATAGCTTCCAATAAAACGCGCCATCTCTTGAATAACTTTTTGCCTATTCTCTGGAACAAGCATCAGATCATCGAATAAAAAGCCAAGTTCAGAGTCAAACTTTGCGACAGACAATTTGCCGTCAGGGCCCATATTTCGCATTACAACATCTGTAATGCGTTCTTTTAAGTCTTTATACAATCTGATTGGCGGTAAATCGGCAAACTCGGAATTTTTCCAGCCGTATTGCCCTTTTAAGCACCATTCCCATCGGTCATGCAAATTATCGATTTCATCAGGCCACAGTGTATCGTCGTATACCACCTGCTGAATCCGTTTAAGTTCATCTTCTGTTGCAAGTGTCCTTCTACTGATGTAATGGACATCTGAAGCCTCGTCAAACATCATCTCGTATGCGCCTGCATTAAAGAATCCATCAGAGCCCAAGAAAACCTTTTTGCCAGGTTTTTGCGAAACGGAAATCAAAAATTCCTCAATCCCTGGCTTGCCTGCTTCAGAATACCCTCTTCTAATGTGATCAATCATATAGTCTAATTCAAATTCGCTTTGCGGCTCTAAACCCAATCTTGCTCTGAAACTATTATATCTTGCCATAATATCTTGATCAGTCATATGCGGCTCATTTTTCAGAATATCAAAGATATCATCACTTAATTCCCTAGCCTGCGAAGTACTTACAACAGGTATAGGCCTACCTGGCGCTGGCTGATTGAATTTCTCGTTACCTATCAAAGCGTCAACTGCACTATCAACAACAGAATCCAGGCCTGGTTGCGCTCCTGCAAGAAGCGGCGGAGGAAGCTGCGGCGCTGCTTCGCGCACTGCAGGCTGACGGCCGAGCACTCTCTCAAATGCATCACGCATATTCTGCTGCCTAAACTTGAAAGTATCTACCATTTCATCGACTTGGGATTCTGTTATTACACCTTTTCTTGCCAAGTCTTCTGCGATATTTCTGAATACTGCTTCGTCTAAGTTTTCAATTTTTGTTATCATAGGCTCTACATCTTCAAAGCTTATTTTTCCTTTTAATAAATCAGGGAGGGTTGCTTCAATAACCTCTGCCAGGTCTCTTCTTGAAAACAAAGAACCTCCTCCAAAGTCAATAACAAAGATCCTATCATCACTTGTTCTTAACCAATTGCCGGTATTTGTAGATGCATCTACATCCCCCATAAGCGCCCTAAGCGCAATTGACTGCTTCACTTCGTTAAGATTGGTAATGTCTTCTGCTCTTTCAAGATCGCCAATATCACCAGCAGCATCTTTAATTCTTCTGCTTACCACGGCAGTATCATCTACTATTCCTTGCTCAACCAGAAGAGTGTTCTGCAATGGAGTATTCCGCAGATCAACAACAACAGACTCTGGAACAGGCAAGCCCAGCTCTCTGCCAAGCCGCGAGCCAACCTCTTCTAACGCATACTCTGCATTTCTTGCCTCTTGATCTGGAATATGTGAAAGGAATTTTGCATAATATTCTGTATCTCCTGCCTGAGCACCAAGCACTCTTGCAGTTCCTCTAGTTGGAACAGGTATATCTGGATTCAAACCAAGACTCTCAGCAGTAATTGCTGGCGTAGGCGGCTGCTCTAAAACAGCAGGCACTGCTGCTTCTGCAGGAGCAGGAGTTACTGCTTCTGTAGGGGCTGGCCTAGCTATTGGCTGTTCACTGAATTCAGTTGATTTAAGTGAAACAGGGCCGCTCTGTGTAGATTTAACAAGGTCTACTGAATCGATTCTGACTGTTCCTTCAACAGAATCTTCATTTCTGCGAACTATGCCAAACAACTCGTTCAGCTCATCAGTAATCGCCCCTGTCTGGCCTCTAAATGCCGGCTCGACTCTGCCTGCAACGTCATCTGCAGAAAGAGAACCTTTTTCTCTATAAACTCTGAATAAATCCTGGAAGTTATCCTTACTTAATGCCGCTGTGTTAAATGTGCCCAAGGTCATGTGAGGAATATAATCGTCAACATGCGAGAAAGGATCTATTGCACGTATTACAGCATCAAGCTGATCCTCAGGCACGCCTTTGCTTCTTAAGATGTGTTTAAGCACTTTGTTTATTTCCTCGTTAATAACTCCTGCAGCGGTCTTATCAAGCTTAACAACTATTCCATTTCCAAGAACCTCTGCGCCGGTCATGGTAATTTCGCGAGAAGGCATGTTTTTGATAGCAACATCTACTGCGTCTCCCAAGCGCGCGATATCCTCTGGAGATAATTGCACACCAAAGCGCTCAAGCAATACAAGGTTCTTATCGTCTAATTTTCCGACGAAGAATTGTGTAACGTGCAAAGTCTCGGGCGAGTGCACTGTAAACAATTCGCTCTCAGCATCTCTTAGCTGTTCGGTGATTGGCAATTCTGCCACGCCTCTTACTGGAGCTTGATAATATACATTCTTTTGTCCAGATATGAATCTTGGAGCAAGTGCGTTCATATCTTCCAGAATAGTTTTGTTGTTTACAATGAATTCATATGCTTTAGCATTAACATGATCTTTAATGTCCTGGCTGATCCTTTGCTTAATTCTTTGGAACGCCTCGTAATCTCCTTTACGGAATGCGTCTGTCAATTCATCAAAGTCATCCACATATTTTAATCCTAATTCTGGAGCAGCATCCAGCAGGCGCCCTTTAAGTCCTTGAATTTGATCTATTGCTGTCTCAAGTTGCCTGCCTTCCAACCGCGCACCTTGTCTTAATAAACCGCCTAATGCTTCTAGCTCATCATTAATCTGATTTGCATGCACCACACCAGAACGGAATAAAGGCGCCAAGGCTTCTGCTTTCGCATAATCTCCACTAGCAGTATATCTAGTATACAGTCTTTTTGCAGCCTTAAGATAATTAGGATGATCTATACTGCCATAACTCTTAATGCCATCATTAATAACAACGCGGAAAAATTCATCAATTGCGGCCTCGTTATAAATTCCACCAGAACTCTTAACCTGGCTCATTCTCTCTGCCAATCTAGCCTCTCGTTCAGACATATAGACATCCTGCCAAGCAGTCTCTACACCAGTATATTTAAATTGGTATACCCCCTCTTCTGTCTGTCTAACAGGATACATAACCTTAGAAATTTCACGATAACTACCATCAACAGGCGCAACCCAATCCATCTTAGGTCTAGGACCATCAACACTAAATGCAGATTCCAACGTAATCCTGTGCGTTCTACCTTGCGAATCAACAACTTCCTTATAACCACGCAAAACCTCTTCCCGATTCCATTTGTTCGCACCAGATATTTCCTCAAAAACGCCTGGGCTGATTTCTACTTTCTTAGAGCCAACTTTTAATTCAGTAAAAGTCATGCCTGCATCTTCAGACTTACGCAGCGTTTCCTGCGTCTTGCCAGCCATTATTCTTCCAAATTCAGCATCATCTGCAGCACGCACAACAACAAACTCACCAAAGTCCACATCTCCAGGATATAGGTGCGTCTTAGATTGCGCACCAGTACCACCAATAGATACTGCGACATCTGTAACTTCGTCAACAGGCGTTGCAACAACATCACGCATAGGCTTCAAAGCACGCAGGCGTTCAGGATCAACATCCCGAACCATATTCTCGACACCAAACACAGAACCAGATTCATCTGCATACCAGCCAGGAACAAATTCTTCATAAAACTCGCCTGGCCTGACTTCAACACGCCGTGGCTTGAAAAAGTCTGGCCTTTGCCTGCCTGCACGAACATCTTCCATATACTCAGTAACCCTAGCGATTTCTGCCCGGATATTCGCCACTTCATCTAATCTGCCCGCTTGTTCAGCACTGATCAAACGAGATTCAAGATGATTCAAATAACCTTCAGCTCTAGATACCTCAACCTGTGTCGGGGTAGCACGAACAAATCCTTCTGAAGAAACCCGCGGAGCACCAGAAATTTCAGGCGCTGCACGACCAACATCAGAAGCAGCACTTCTTTCTGCAGCATAAGCTGCCTTGCTTACCCTGCCTTCGTCTAGTTGTCCTGCACGCTGGCCGATACTTCTTGCAGCATCGTCTGCAGCACTAGAAGCACCTTCTGCAGCAGATGCTGTAACAATTCCTTTAGCAGGATTCACTTTAACATTCACTCCACGCGCAGCTCTTGGCGTTCTTCTGAAGAAGTCCTCAACATTAGTCCTATCCATCCATCTCAGAACCTTTGCAATAGCAGAAACAACTGCGCCAGCTGCAGCATATGCTTTTTGAGATATTGCCGCACTTTTAGCTGCATCAAATTGTCTTGTAAGTGTTATTAACTGCTCTTTTAATCTCGCAACACGCGTAGGCAGTCCTGCTGCTTCTGCTTCCTTCAAAAGATTGACTGTATTTCTTATATCATCCTGCAGCCTGGCAGGTGCGCCCCATACGTGCCTTCCAAACACTCTTGACACAAAGCCTGTGTTCTGATTTATGGATCTTGCAATAAGCATTTCGCCTTCAAGTGTCTGGACTGATTTTTTAAGCGCATCAAATTCAGTAAGCATTGCCTGAGGCACTGCCCTTCCTGCATTCTGTAATTTTAACATTCTGGCGCGCATCAGGCTGTATTCTTTTTGAGCATCTGAAAGCCGCTTAAGTGCTTTTTTAGCCTCAATACTTGCACGCCACTTCTTGCTTAAACCTGCAACATTCCTGCCTTGCAGCACGCCTTTTGTCTTGATAGTCCGTGAAACTCCTTCAGTAATACTAAATAGCCTCTTTATTTTATTGATAAGACCAACGAATATTTTTGATTTTGCGAGCACACCTACCAAACCAACTGCAGGAATCCAGTTCAGTGGGTCCCCATACATCTGAACAAGGAACTGGACATTCATCTTCCTGTTCTCCTGGAACTCGACAGCACTCTTGCGCTCAGCAGCAACAGATGCAATCCTGCCGACCCCTACATCTGCAGCCCGCTGATAGTCTCTTGCAGCGCCGACATAATCATCCACCTCTCTGCGCACATCACCAAGCCAGATAGCTGCCTGGGCAACATCATCTCTTCCTAAGGTTCCTTGCACGTCTTTTACAAAATTAGAGCCATATGCATTCCACCAAATTCCAAATGCAACCAAGCTATCCTTTGTGATGGCCTCGAAATCCGCTTCAGACATACCAAAATTCTGCCTCAACCAATCCTTTACAACAGCAGCATACTTGTCCCGCAATTCAAAATCTTCATCTGCATTAGCAATGTCCTTGCCCAAGCCTTCAATCATACCTGTAGGAATCTGTCGCATATCTTTCCCTTGTCTTGCAAGCCGATTAAGTATCCAATCAAAATTCCTCCAGCCTTCTCTGGCAGCCTTGTCAAGCCAAGCACTTTTTTGCCTTGACTCAATTTCCCAAGGCCTATGGAATATAATATAGGGAAGATTAATAACATCTAAAATACCAACACCTTCTTTGACAAATTCATCAAACCTGCCAGAAGACTCTGCCTCTGTCTGGTCCATAATAAAAGAAAGCTGCGCCTTTGCCCTGTTTTCTAAATCTTTTCTTGCACGCGCAATCTCTTCTTTTGCAAAAGGATCATCTGCATACCGTTCTTGTTGTTCTAATTGATTAAGCATTGCAGCAAACTCTTTATTTGTCATGTATCCCATTGCCCACTGCATAATGCCTTTTCTTAAGTCATCCATATCCTCCAGTGCATCACCATACTGCAGGATATCCTCTGCATTCTTTGCAATTGCGCGCTCAATCTCTCTCAAACGAGATTCTATTTTTTCTGCAGCCAGAATTGCATTGTGAAGTTCTGCATCTTTTTCCTCTTTATACACGCTGCGGCCTAAATGTATCACAAAGGAAAAAGATTCCCGGAAATTATGCCATGCTTGGCCCAGACCTTCTTCAATAATCATAAACTCTGTAGGGGCCAATCCGCGGGCGAGAAGTATTTCTTTCATAACCTGCTGATGCCTTTGTGCAATAGCACTCAAGCGAGCATACTCTCT
>JAHWHC010000001.1 GCA_019323555.1 Candidatus Woesearchaeota archaeon | reverse complement strand
TTTCTTGGTACTGCTTTCAAGGCTGCTAAGAAAGGAACAATTATTCATTTCTATACTTTTGGCAGAGAAGAAGAGTTTGCTGATATTCGTAAAACAATTCTTGAGGAGTGCAAGAAGCACAAGAAGAAGTGCAGAATAATTAAAATAGCTAAGGCCGGGCACTACGCCCCGGGTGTTTACAGGGTTTGTGTTGATTTCCGATTACTTTAAATACTCCTGAATTCTATTCTGTTTTAGTGCAAAGCGCAATGACGAGGTGAATCCCAATCGAGGCCTAGAAATAGGTCAGTGAGATATTTTGGAAGACCGAGCGCGCACAAATCTTCTAGCCGAACATTTCTTTGAACTCTGTGTCTTCTTTTTCAGCAACTTTTTCAATTGCCTGGAAGAAATCTTCTTCTTTTACTTTTGTTCTGTTATCTCTGATAGCAAAATATCCTGCCTCTGTTACAGCAGATTTTATCTGTGCCCCGCTGAAGCCGAGCATTGCTTTTGCTATGTTGTCTGAATTTATTTTTCCTACATTCATTTGCGCTATGTGTATCTTGAATATATCCTTTATTGCCTCTTCTGTTGGCAATGGCACCCCTGTCAGCCTGTCTAGTCTTCCTGGCCTTGTTATTGCAGGGTCTAGTATGTCAATACGATTGGTGCAGCCCACTATTTTCACATTATCTAATGGCTTGAAGCCGTCTATCTCTGCAAGTAATTGCATGAATGTTCTCTGTACCTCTCTTTCTCCAGAGGTTCCTACGTCCATTCTTGTTGCTGCGATTGCATCTAGTTCATCTATGAATATGATTGATGGTGCTTTCTCTCTTGCTAGTTCAAATATCTCTTTTACTAGTTTTGCACCCTCTCCTATGAATTTCTGAACTAGTTCAGAGCCTACAACCTCTATGAAGGTTGAGTTTGTTGAGGCTGCAACTGCTTTTGCCAGCAAGGTTTTTCCTGTTCCTGGCGGCCCGTGCAGTAATAGCCCTTTTGGCGGGCTTATTCCTACTTTTGTGAATAGTTTTGGCTTCATTAAAGGAAGCTCTATCACTTCTTTTAATTCTCTTTCTTGTTCTTTTAGTCCGCCGATGTCTGTCCATTGGGTTTTTGGTTTTTCTACTATCACGAATTTTTCAACATCAAATTTTTTGTTTTTCTGGATTTTCTTTACAATTGTGAGGTTCTTCTGTTCTGCAAGCACTGTGTCTCCAGGCCCTATTTTCTCGCAGTCATCTGCAACATCTACTAGAAATTCATTGCTGTTTGGCAGCCGGATAATCACTTTGTCATCTAGCAGTTCTTTTACTTCGCAAGAAATAAGCGGCGTTCCCATGAATTTGTTTAATTGCTGCTCTAAATTTAGGATTCTTTCCTGTAAAGCTCTGTTTTCTTCCTCTAGATAGCTATTGTCTGTGGAATATCCGTACACTATTTTTTTTATTTCTTCATCTTTGCTTGCCATTGCGTTTTCTAGATGTGGAAGGTTTATAAACTTTATGGTCAAAACATTTATATATAATTATTATAAAATCTGTGTTAATGACTAATAAGCGTATTACAAAGATTGCTAAGGTCCTTGTTGATTATAGCACAAAGGTTCAGGAAGGTGAGCGGGTTGTCATAACAGCGCCCCCTGTTGCAAGGCCGCTTGTTCTCGAGGTTTACAAACTCTGTCTGCAGCGTGGAGCACACCCTGTAATAAGGACTCCTCTGCCAGGCGCAGCGTATGTTTTTTATAAGTATGCTAAAGAAAATCAGTTGACGCGTTTTCCTAAGACTGCCATGTTTGAGATGAAGAACACTGACGCGTATATTGCGATTCGTGCTCCGCTTAATACTAATGAGTTTGCAAGTGTTGATCCTGGCAAGATTGCCATGAGATCCAAGGTTCTAAGTCCTGTATCCAAGTGGCGTCTTGAAAAGACAAAATGGGTTGCGTTTGATTACCCTACGACTGCTTATGCGCAAAATGCAGGCATGTCCTTGAATGATTATCAGGATTTTGCATTTAATGCAATTAATCTTAATTGGAGTAAGTTGCGAGCAAGGATTCAAAAGATTGCAGATGCAGTTAATAATTCTGAAAAGGTCCATGTTGTTGGCTCTGGAACTGATTTAAAATTTACATTGAAGTCAACAAAGTGTGTTTTAGGGGATGGAACTAATAATATGCCTGGTGGAGAGGTATTTACTGCCCCTGATAAGTATTCTGTTAATGGCCATATTACTTTTAATTATCCCGCGATATACAGGAGCAACGAGGTTAGGGGTGTTCAATTGAAGTTCAAAAAAGGGAAAGTTGTTGAAGAAGATGCAACATCTGGTCTTGATTTCTTGAAAGCCATGCTTAATCTGGATTCTGGTTCAAGATATGTGGGAGAGTGGGGTATTGGCTGTAATTATAATATCAAGCAGTTCACGAAAAATACTTTATTTGATGAGAAGATTGGCGGAACAGTGCATTTTGCTCTTGGTCATGGCTACAAAGAATGCAATGCGAGAATTCGTTCTGCCCTGCATTGGGATCTTGTCAAGGACTTGAGAAGAAATGGCGCGATTTATCTTGATGGAAAATTATTCCAGAAGAATGGAAGATTTAGAAAGGTTTAGTACGCCGCTTTTGCCAGTTTCTCTATCTCTTTTTTCTCTTTTCTGAATGGCTCTAGCAATTTGTTTATCTCTTTTGCAACAGCGTTCTTCAAGTCAAGAGGATGCAGTTCTTTTGCAGCATATGCTTTTTCAATTTCTTCATATGTCTTGAATTCTGCATTTCCTCCGAATTTTTCAGGCCGCTCTATAACAAAGGATTCTCCGTTATCTACTTTGATTACCATTATCACATATTTAAGGAACGCAAGGACTCCGTTTTCTTCTATCACTCCTGGTTCGCAGTATGCGCTTTTTAGTTTGTCTATTACTGTTTTTTCATCATCTGCAAGATCTACTTTGCTTTTTGGGTCAGAGGCGCTCATCTTCTTGCCAATTAATCCAGGAATCATTGGCGTCATTACCTCTACTCTTGGTTTATACCCTACTTTGGGCAGGAATTCTCTTGCAAACATGAGGATTTTTCTCTGGTCTACCCCGCCATACTGTACATCTACTTGGAGGTATTCTTCATCTAGTGCCTGCATTATGGGGTATATCATTCCGCAAAGTTTTGGATTGTCTCCAAATTTAACAACTTCAGCTGCTGCTCTTTTACAGTCATTTATGCTTGCTTCTGTAGACACTTTTAGTACATCAAAGAAGAATTTTTTGTCCATCTGAAAGTCAGATCCTTTTACTATCTCGAAATTTGATATGTCTGCCCCTATCGCTTTAAGCATCAAAGGCATTACTTTTGCATAATATTTGTATCTTTTTTCCAAGACATCCCAAGGAGTTCCATCTAAAGCTCCGTGCAGGTCTGCCAATAGGAGTTTTACCTTGAATCCTGCTTTTAGAAAGTCTGCTAGTTTGAGCATCGGCAAGAAGTATGCTATGTGTGGTTTTCCTGTTATTGCTGTTCCCAAGTATACCGCAGGCTTTTTCTTTTTTTCTAGTAATTCTTTTAGTTCTTTCTCTGTTACAATCTCCTGCGTGTTTCTTTTTATGAGCTTTAATTTTTCTTCAACATTCATACTTATTCGCTTCTCTGTATTAGTATAAAAAGTTTTCTGAGAAAGTATATAAACTTACGAGTATTATGTTGTTTTATGCTTGCTGTAACTTCATTAACTGCTTATTTGTTTTGCCCTAGAAAGTTGTTTCTTGAGAAGGTTATGGGTTATGAAGAGATTCCTAAAGCCCTTTTGGTTAAAGGCTTGATTAAGCATAAGGTTTTTGATGAAATGAATAAGTATGAGGCAAATCTTGTTTCTTCTTTTGAGAAAGGCATCACAAAAGAGCAGATTTTTGATAAATATTACGCATTTTATTCAGATATATTGAGAAGGGCCATACTGAATAGCAGGAAGCAGTTAAGGTTAGCAAAGCTTTTGCCTATCTCTGCTTTCAAGCAGTTTCAGCCAATCTTCAAGCATGAGTCAGAGACTAGGGCAGAAACCATCTTTAATTTTATTAAGGAAAAAAATGTTTTTGGTGTTGAATTATGGGAGAGTCTGACGCCTAAGATCAAGTCTGAGTATAAGATTACTGCAGAAGATATAGGCATATCTGGCAAGGTTGATCAGGTTCTTGTTTACCCGGATAGTGTTGTTCCTATTGAGATTAAGTCTGGCAAGGCCCCTAAGGAGGGTGCCTGGGAAAATCATAAGGTTCAGCTTGCTGCCTATGCATTATTGCTGGAAAATACCTTTAAGATATCAATACCCGCAGGTTATGTGAAGTATGTTGATGAGAATGTCTCTAGGCGTATTGAGATTAATGCTTTTTTAAAGGATCAGGTTAAGGATTTGGTTAATAGTGTGAACTTTTTGCTTAAGTCAAGGCAGCTGCCTAAGAAGGCAACTAATGAAAATAAATGCGAAAAATGTGGTCTGAAAAACATATGTTACAGTGATGAAATCACTGAAAAAGCAAAACATTTAAATACAATTGCACCTAATCAAAATACATAAAAAGAAAGTTTGAGGGTGAAAAACTATGGCTGAAGCTGATAAACAATTCTCAAAAAAAATAGTCGGTAAAACAGTAGTTAGCAAGGCAGGAAAGCGTTTTGGAGAAGTGGGAGATGTTATTTTTGAGACCAAATCCGGTGAATTGATCAATCTTGTACTCAAGAATCCTACTGGTTACACTGAGAAGCTGGAGCTTGAAAAAGATAAGGAAGGAAAGCTTTTAATCCCTTTTTCTGCAGTTATTGCCATGGGAGATTTCATGGTTATTTCTGAGGAAGATATTTTATAAGCACTAAACCAAAACTATTTAAATCAGTTTGCACTAGTGTTTTTTACAGGGGGTAATTTATATTGAATAATCAGAGTGTTATCTGGACTGAGAAATATCGTCCTTCTAGTTTTGATGAGATTAAAGGCCAGCAGGAGATTGTCTCTAAGGTAAAGGCTTTTGTTGAGCAGAAGAACCTGCCTCATCTGTTGTTTGCAGGTCCTGCAGGCATTGGCAAGAGCACTCTTGCCCTGGTTACTGCCAAGCAGATGTTTGGTTCTGAATGGAGACAGAATTTTCTTGAGCTTAATGCTTCTGATGAAAGAGGCATTGATGTTGTTCGGGTCAAGGTCAAGGATTTTGCAAGGACCAAGGCTATCGGAGATGTCCCTTTCAAGATTATTTTTCTTGATGAATGTGATGCTTTGACAAGAGACGCGCAGCAGGCTTTAAGGAGGACTATGGAAAATTATGCAGCTACCTGCAGATTTGTTCTTGCCTGCAACTATTCTTCAAAGATTATTGATCCTATTCAGTCTAGGTGTGCCATGTTTCGTTTCAGGCCTCTTGCCAAAGAGAACATGATTGAGATTGTTAATTTTATTGAGCAGAAAGAGAGTTTAAAGCTTGAGGAGGATGCAAAGCTTGCTTTGATTGAGGTTTCTGGAGGTGACTGCAGAAAGCTGGAGAATGTTTTGCAGAGCTGTGCATCTGTCACAGACAATATAACACAGGAAGTTGTTTACTCTATGGCATCTACTGCTCAGCCTCAGGAGATTAAAGATTTGTTAAGTATTGCAATTAAAGGCGATTTTCTTGTTGCAAGAAAACAACTGCTGGACATAATGCTTCGTTATGGCTTGTCAGGATTAGATGTCATTAAGCAGATTCAGAAAGAGATTTGGGACTTGGATATTGATTCCAGGCAAAAGGTCTTCTTGATTGACAAGTGTGGCGAGATAGAATTTAGGTTGGTTGAAGGTTCTGATGAATACCTGCAATTAGAAGCATTATTAGCTCAGATTTGTGCTGTTAAGAATTAAAAAATAAATTCTACTCTGAAGGTCCTTCTCCAGAGCTTTTTACTTTTATTGTTGTCTGCTTGAATTCTTCATAATCATATTCTGCTTCTAAAGTGACTAGTTGTTCATAGTCTGTTCTTGTTGCTACGGTCTGTGTGCAGGTTACTATTTTTGTTCCGCCGAATAATGTCACATATCCTTCTGCTGTTCTTCCTTTTGATTCTAGCCCTGTGCAGCTTAGTCCTGGCAGGTTGCTGTCCACTCTTAAGAATACAGCGTCTTTGTTCTTTCTTTCATCTTTAGAACATAAGGTGTTTTTTCCGTAGATGTCTCCTGTTCCTGCGTTTCTTATCTCAAAGCTGAATCCTACCTTGTCTCTTGACCGGGCGCTCTCTTTAAAGTCTGCGAATTGTATTGGCGCTCCTGAGTTAAATAAGGGTTTTGATCCTGTTATCTCGCATATGCCTTCTGCTGCAGGATTTAGTATGTTCTCTCTAACACAGATTTTGCTCACTGCTTTTGTGCTGTATAGATAGCAAACGTCTGCTCTTAATGGAAGGTCTATCTGCCCCCCTGTTATTGGGGACACGTGGTTTAGTTCTTTGAATTCTATGAAAACAGGCGCTCCTGGGATGATATTTCCTGCAACGTCTTTCATTTTTGCAGTTAGGTCGTCATTTGGGCTTGCAGTAAGCTCTTCCTCTAGTTTGTTGAATTCTGCAGGGTTTATTCCAGAGAGTTTTACTTTTACACTCTCTTTTGCTACCTCTGTCTCGCCCATATTTTCTAGTTTTATTACAATGTCAAAAGGGTCTCTGCCGCCGTCAAATATCTGTGTCCGCAGGTCTACGAAGTCTGCGACAACTCCTGTTGTTCCTCCGATAAAGGGGGATGTTATTTCTATCTGTTCTCCTCCACCAGTGCAGCCCATTAAGAAAACTAGTATTGCTATCATTGCAAATATGCTTTTTTTCATTTTATCATCCTCTTGAGTGATATAGAAATCGTCTGATTAGCGATTATATAAATTTTTCGTATTCTATTTAATAAACAGACACTATCTCGAGGTCTTTGAATACGCTGCTTCTGTAGCCGTAATCTAGTGTGACAACTATTGGTGTTGAGTATGCATCCTGTCCTCTTGTCATCATCTCGCAGAATACTGTCCCTCTTCCATTTGTTAGTCTGATATGGTTTCTGTCTAGTGGCTTGCAGGTCGGCTTTATAGATACTCCTCCTATTGCCACGTCTCTTAGCTCAACATAGTCTATTTCATCAAATGCTAATGGTGCTGTGTGTGGACTGCATTTTTGCAGGTAATCTGCGCCAGATCTGAATACCTCTCCGCCCCCCACATTCTGTACATGTATCTTGAATCTTGTTCTTCCAGGGCTTGGGTCTATCTCTATCTGTGATACTGCCATTGGTCCGCCCTGTCCTCCGCCTAGTGATACTGGTGTTGGCGTGCATATTTTTTGTCTTGTTGTTGGCGCGTATGGATCTGGATCAATGCAGATTGGCGCTGTTGCTATTGTTTCATATTCATAACATGCTGTTGCAAGCAGTCTTACCGGGTATTTGTCTATGTTTCTTGGTCTTAGTGGTGCTATGCTTCCTTTGAAAGATACCACATCTATCCCGCCCTGTGTCACAAATTGTGTTCTTCCTTCTATTTGAGGGATGTCTTCGCCCCACTCTAATATTCCTGTTAAGATGCTGGAATCAAATCCAGATAGGTATATTTTGTCTCCTGGTCCGCCAAGAGGATATGCCCCTCTGTTCTCTACCTCTATAACTGCATTGAATGGTTCTGTGTCAAACAGCCTGTTTGGAGGCAGGTTTGGCAGGAATCTCATATCTATTCCTTGTGTTCCTACTCTGTACGTTGTTGTTATCTGTTCCTTGTTTGTTTGTTGCATGGCACAGGAACTAAGGAAAATTGCGAGAATCATCAAGAGTAAAATAACTTTCTTCATTTTCTATTGTTTATTATTTGTCTCTTTTTAATATTTTCTTATTTTGATAGGATTTTTTTGATGTTTATTTTTTTCACTGCTCTGTCCAGGTAGCCGTAGTCTGCCTCAATAGACAGTGGCGCAGTGTATGTTCCTTGTGTCTTGCTTATTCCTTCCTCAAGTGTGCAGACTACTGTCGTGTCTTCAGCCAGCCGCACTATTTCAGGCTTGCAGACCAGAGGGATGTCAGATAATTTAGCTCTTACCTGCATTCTGTTCCAAGCTTCTGGCCCTAGTGGTTTTCCTGTACACGCCTCATACACTTTTTCTCTCACAAGAACCTGTCCTGTCCCGGAATTCTGTATTTTTATTATAAACTCTGGCTGCACTTTCTCAACATCATCATGCAGCATCATTTTTGGTTCAACAGAAGAGATTGCAATTGGGGCGCCCTGCCCTCCTGACAGCGTTATTTTTTGTGTCTTGCAGGGTTTTGTTTTTACTCTTCCTGCGAGATCTGTGTCAATGCAGACAAGCGCAGTAGCCTCTGTTTTATAGGGGTAGCATGCTGTTGCAGTTATTGCAGTGTCATATGCCTCTATCCCTGTGATTAAAAATTTGGATTTTGCCCTGAATTCTTTTATTTCCTTGCTTCCTTCTGGATTGAATACGGATTTTCCGTCCAGGTCAAATCTTGCGTCATTTGCACTCTCTAGATCCACCTGTTGTTCCTCTACATTTATCACAAGCATGCCGTTCTTGATGTCTGCTGCTCCTTTGTTCTGTACATCTACCATTATCTCAAAAGGCTTGTTTTCATAGATTTCTGAAGGTGGTGCATTTGACAAGAAGCTTAGAATAACTCCTTTTGTTCCTTCATGAACCCCTGGAATTTTTATCTGTTCTTTTTTTTGTGAAACAATTCCGCAGCTAGTTAAGAATAGTGCAAGTATAAGACAAAAGATTATTTTCTTCATGTTGTTGGTTGTTTAGGTTTTGCTACTGTTATTGCGCGTTTTGTTGTGTAGCTGTACTTGTATCTTGTTGTAACTTTGAAGTTTTTCTGTAAAGGTTCTGCGCCAACAAGCTTGTCGTAATCTGTTATTTTTGTGTGCGCCCTGAAAGTATACGCGATTATGTCTTTTCCTTCTGCATTTACTCTGTTTATTTCTGCTTGAGGCACATAATACATGTTGTCTACTGTGTCATCGCATCTTGCCACGTCTTCTGGTGTCGGCATAAGTGCGCATTCTGTTATTTCATCTGCAGGTATTCCATTTACATCCTCTACCTCTATGCCTTTTGGTGTGATTAGTATGATGTAATCAATCTGTTTTAGTGTGCCTGTCCAGATATTGTCTACTGTCACTCCTATTGTTGGCCCTCTGTTATCTCCTGCTGCAGGATCTGGTACCCCGTATGGTTGTTTTCCCTCTCCAATGTCCCCGCCGATTCCTACCATTATTGGTCCTGGCGTGTACTTTGTTGTGGGGTTTCTGTCTGGGAAGCCCTCTAAGGGGTCTTTTGCTCCTGGAAGTCCTTGTGCAAAGTCTCTCTTTGCCTCTCTTAATTTTTCTTTGTCCATTGTGTAGACCAGCTGGTATGCTCTTGTTGTATGGCCAAAGTCTGCTGTTAGCATGAAGTTGTAATTTTTTGCTTGAAGTGTGTTTTTGTCAAAAACACAGTCTATTGATTGTTCCTCGCTTGTGTCTACTTTAAATTCTGCTCTAGGTATTATCCTGCTTGCCTGTGTTTTGTCTGCTGTGCAGGTCAATTGGATTGTTAAAGGCTCTGCTATTGTCTCTGCGCGCAGTGTGGTGTACACTGTTGCAGGCTGGTCTGTGTAGAAAGTGGGTTGTGCTGATTTTAGTGGCTGCAGAAATACCCCTAATAATTTTTGCGCACTGTCGTCCACCTCGCCAGTGTAGTAGTCTCCAGATATTACTTTCGCCGTTCTCTGAGTCTCTTTCACCACCTCCGTTTGAATTGCTTCAATGCCGCCCCATAAGGCATCCCATGCTTTTACAATCGAGCTTGCCATGTATCTCACTGCTATTGCAGGAGAGTATAAGGCTGTTCCATATCCTTGTTCTTGTGCATACATCTGCACCTGCGGCATGAATGAAAAAGTAAGCAAGGCAATCCAAAATACCATGTATGCAAAGCTTAGTCTTGGATAATAGTCTGAGTGGACCATCAGCAGATAGATTACCCAGACAGGATTAAATGCAACAATCATTGCGCCCAATGATCCGCCTAAGTATGGCAGAACTCGCGGGTATAGATATGGAAATAAGAATGCACTGAGGAAATAGCAGACAAATATTATTTTTTTATCATTCCATTTTCTCTGGAATCGAAGAGCGATTATTGCGTATATCACAAAGAATAAAGACCACGTATAGAAATTTATTGTTCCTCCGCGGTACCTGACAAACATGTCTATTGCATGTATTATGAATACTAAGCCGAGCCACATGAACCCGCCCATCATCTTTACTGCGGGATTTATAGGATGAGTATAATTTTCTTCAGCCATTTCAATCTGCAGTTATTTCTAGTTTTACGATGTTGAGTTCTGTCAGCGGCGTTAATTCTATGTAGTTGTTTCCTTCCTCTATGTCATTTGTTATGTCTACTCTGTATTTTGGTGTTCTCTGGTCTATCATGTAGAGTCTTCCATTGATATTCAGTCTTGCATTTTTCAGTCTGCTGTCATCAACAAAACTCACTAAGAGACTGACGCTTCTTGCTCCGCTTATTATCTGGCTGTAGAGGTTGCTGTTTACATTGAAGTAGTCCATGAAGCTTTTTGATTCGTCTAGTATTGTCTTGATTCTTATCTGCTCTATTGATGCGCTGCCAGATGACAGAATTATCTCGATTTCATTTTTGCCAGGGTTTAGGTCCTCTTTGTATAGGTCTTTTCTGTTCAGGCTCTCGCACTCTGGCACTCCAGAGAATATTTTTTTGTTGTTTAGCAGTATGTCCATCACGCCTACAGTGAATTGGTCGCATAATGGGTAGAAGTCTATCCATGCCCTGTCCATGTTGTTGTATTCTGCATTTCCTAATGGTATTGAGCTTTTTCCTGCTAATCTGCTTACATCTAGAACATCGCCGATTATTTTTGCTTCACTGAATTCATACTCTCTTGTTGGTATGCCGAAGCCTTCTAGCTGGAATGCTACTGTGTTTGTTTCTTTTAGGTAGTCTGTTCTGATTGGTATTGGCGGAGGGTTTGTCTGCCTTACCTCCCCTTCAAAGATGTCCAGTCCGTTGAACTCTACGCTTAGTATGCCTTCGTGTTTAGGTGCTGTTATGCTTAAGAAAACATTTTGTGTGTTTGCAGGGTCTGCTATCTTGAAAGTGTGTTCTTTTCTGTCTGTTTTATAGACTGTTTTTTTGATTGTGAATGGATTGATGTTTGCCAGTATGTCTGCTGCACGGGATTCATGCAGGTAGAGGTTTGGCAGGTAGTGGTCAAATTCATTCTCTCCTACAAAATCAAGTTTGCCTATTGGTGCTTTCAACAATACTTGTTTTTGTATGACCTCTCCTGTTGCAGATAAGTTTTCATCAGAAAGAAGTGCCTGTCTTTCTGCAGGTGGTAAAAACAAGATGTAAAAGATAAGCAATATTGTTATGATGCCTATGAGTGTTGAGGCAGTAGCGCCCTGAGCTCGTTTTCTCATCAAATCACCTTTTTTTCTTTTATTAATATACCTACGATAAAGAGTATATATAAATGTTTTTCTTTTCAAGGGGGCAAATTTTAAATGCTGAAGCGCTTTTTAAACAAATCATGAAGATAATTAGCTCAAATTTCAAGAAAGGCGAAGCAAAAGTCAAGATCGAGACACTTGATGACTTGTGGTACTTGAGTCAGGTCATTGACGCAGGAGATGTTGTTAAAGGCAAGACTCTTCGTAAGATTAAGGTGGGCTCTACTGAGAAAGAGGCTGTGCGAAAGTCTGTGTTTATCTCTATAAAGGTTGAAAAGGTTGAATTTTCAAAAACAACAGCAAGGCTAAGAATTCTGGGGACTATTCTTGAGGGGCCGGAGGATGTTCAGAAAGGCAGTCATCACACTTTTAATGTTGAGGAAGATACAACAATAACCATCTCAAAAGAAGAGTGGCCTGCTTACCAGGTCAAGAGATTAAAAGAGGCTGCAGAAGCAAAATTGCTGAAGATTCTGATTTGTGTTTTTGACAGGGAGGATGCTTTTTTTGCCTTGATGAAGCGTTCTGGTTATGAATTATTGACTAATATTCATGGAGAGGTCACCAAGAAAGGTGCAGATGCGCCTGTCAAGTCAACTTTTTATGCAGAGATTATCAAGCAGTTGGAGGAATATGAAAAGCGGTATAAGTTAGATAAGATAATTTTGGCAAGTCCTGCTTTCTGGAAAGAAGAGCTACTGAAAGTCCTTCAGAATCCTGAATTGAAAAGCAAGATTATACAGGCAACATGTTCCTCTGCAGATGAGTCTGCAATCAGCGAAGTCCTAAAACGGGACGAGGTGCAGGCAGCTCTGAAAGAGGAGCAGGTTAGCGAGGAGATGGTTCTTGTTGAGAAGGTTCTTTCAGAGATATCAAAGCAAGGTGTTGCTGCTTATGGGATGAGTGAAGTTGAGCAGGCTGTTAATGCAGGGGCTGTAAAGGATCTGCTTGTGACAGACGCATTGATAATGAAATTAAGAGATGAAGAAAAGTTTGAGAAGCTTGACAAATTGATGAAGCTTGCTGACAAAAGCAAGGCAAAGGTTCATATTATTTCTACAGAGCACTCTGGCGGCAAGAAATTAGACGGTCTTGGGGGCATCGCAGCCCTTCTTCGGTTTAAGCTGGCCTACTAAATTTCGTATATGATTTTCAAAATCTATTCTCGATGACATAAATGTTTATATATGTGCGCCCCATTTTTCTATTCTAGAGTAGCAACGAATAAAACAAAAGTTTTGCCCTGCACTATTATCCCCTCTTTGTAGTGCATCAAAACCGTAACATATAAATAGTGGTTCAGATTTACCTCAGGTAAATAACAAAAAAAGGGGGGAGGTATAAATGATAGTAAAAGAAGAATTTTTAAGCAAGTTACGTCGGTATTTTTCTTTGAACTTGTATGAAGTGAAGATATGGGCATCACTGTTATCCAGGGGTG
This sequence comes from Candidatus Woesearchaeota archaeon, assembly GCA_019323555.1. Lineage (GTDB taxonomy): Archaea > Nanobdellota > Nanobdellia > Woesearchaeales > ARS49 > WJJT01. The sequence continues at coordinate 4,674 of JAHWHC010000001.1, read as the reverse complement.
TCGCGACTGCTGGTGAGCTTTCTGACATTGCTAATGTTCCGAGATCCAGGAGTTATGATGTTCTTGAGAGTCTTGAGAAAAAAGGTTTTGTTATCATGAAGCTTGGGAAACCTATCAAGTATATTGCAGTTCCTCCTTCAGAAGTTATTGAGCGGGTCAAGAAAAACATGCATGAAGACGCTTTGATGAAAGTCAAGAGATTAGAGGATCTGAAAAACACAGATGTTCTTGGAGAGCTTCAGTCTCTGCATAAGCAGGGCATCGAGGTTATTGAGCCTACTGATTTGAGCGGAAGCATCAAAGGAAGGCACAATCTCTATAATCATCTTGAGCTGACCATCAAGAACGCGCAGAAATCTGTTACTATTCTTACAACATCTCAAGGTTTGATGAGAAAAGTGGAAGGTCTGAAGCCAGTATTTGAAAAACTTAAGAAGAAGGGAGTTAAAATAAAAATTGCTGCACCTTTGACAAGAGAAACAAAGAAAACCGTTTCTGAGATCGGCTCTGTAGCTGATGTGCGCAATACAGATTCTAAAGCAAGATTCTGTATTGTTGATGGAAAAGAGATTGTATTTATGGTGTTGGACGACAAAGAGGTTCACCCTACCTATGATGTGGGTATCTGGGTGAATTCCCCATTCTTTGCAAAAGCAATGGAGTCATTGTTTGATACCGCATGGAAAACCATGAAAACAAAATAAAAATTTTCTTTTTTCTCTTTTTGTGATACCATGGACGTGAAGAAACTAGCTGAAAAGTTACATCCTCTGGAGCGGAGGGTTTTGCCTGTTCTTGGTAAATTCAAGACTCTTCCCCAGATTGTTTCTGCCACAGGGCTGCAGGATATTGAAGTTATGCGTGCCCTGCAGTGGCTTCAGAATAAGAAGGCTATACAGATTGACACAGAGCTTAAGGAAGTGGTTAATCTTGATAAGAATGGTGAAAAATACCTTAAAGAGCAGCTTCCGGAGAGGCGTTTTATTGAAAAGGTGAAGGACAAGGAGATTTCTATTTCTCGCCTGGAGAAAAACGGCTTGAGCAAAGAGGAGCTTAACACCTGCTTGGGAACCCTTAGAAAGAAGGCAATGATTCTTATAGTGAAGAACAAGGAATTGCGTGTTAAGCTGACTGACCAGGGCAAGAAGTTTCTGTCAAAAGAGTTTCCAGAAGAGATTTTTATCCAGAAGACATTTCCTATTGAGATAAAAAATCTTGCTCCTGAGGAAAAACACGCTCTTGAGAATCTTAAGAAAAGAAAAAACATTGTCAGGGTTGAACTGCAGAAGATTATGAAGGCAGAACTGCTGCCTGTTGGCAAGCAGTTGATTCAGATGGGTGTAGAGGACGAGACAGTTATTGATTCCTTGACACCGCAGATGCTTCGTACAGGCTCCTGGCGTGAAAAAAAGTTCAGGCACTATGATGTAAAGAGCAAGGTGCCTAAGATTTATTGCGGTAAGAAACAGAACTATCGGCGTTTCCTTGATGATGTCAGGGAAAAATTTATTGAGCTGGGGTTTACTGAGATGAAGGGCCCTCTTGCCGAATCAGAGTTTTGGGACATGGATGCCCTGTATATGCCGCAGTTTCACTCTGCTAGAGCTATTCATGATGCGTATTATGTTGATGCAAAGCCTGCTAAATTAGATGACAAGCTTGTCAAGAGAGTCAAGGCTGCTCACGAAAATGGAGGCAACACGGGCAGCAAAGGGTGGGAGTATGAGTTTGATGTAAAGAGGACTCAGAATATTGTTTTAAGGACACAGGGTACTGCCTGCTCTGCGCGGATGCTTGCTTCTCCTGATTTAAAGATTCCTGGAAAATATTTTGGCATTGCCCGTTGTTTTAGGCCAGATGTTGTTGACGCAACTCATGCAGTTGATTTTTATCAGACAGAGGGCATTATTATTGAAGAAGGCTTGAACATAAGGCACTTGTTTTCATTGCTTAAGATGTTTGCAAAGGAGTTTGCAGGTGCAGAGGAAGTCAAGCTTGTGCCTGGTTATTTTCCTTTTACAGAGCCTAGTGTTGAGTTGTTTGCAAAGCATCCTGTGATGGGCTGGATAGAACTAGGCGGGGCAGGTATTTTTAGGCCAGAGGTTGTTGTTCCTCTTCTCGGAAAGGATGTTCCTGTCTTGGCTTGGGGCATAGGTATTGACAGGATTGCGATGTTTAAGCTGGGTATTACAGATATCCGGCAGTTGTTTTCACATGATCTTGATTACTTAAGGAATGCAAAGGTGATTTAATGCCGACATGCACATTTTCATTAAAAGATTTGAATTCCCTGGTTAAGAAAACCATTAAGGAGTCTGAGCTAAAGGATTTGCTGGCTTATGCAAAGGCAGAGCTGGATAAGGTAGATGGTGACGAGATAACTGTCCAGTTTAATGATACTAATCTTCCTTATCTGTGGTCTGTTGAGGGGCTTGCAATCTTCTTGCGGGGTGTTCTTGGTAAGGAGAAAGGAATACCTGCTATGAAAGTTAACAAGTCTGATTACAAGATTAATGTTGATTCTTCTGTTAAGTCTGTGCGCCCGCACATTGCTGCTTTTGTTGCAAAGGGTAAAAAGATTTCAGATCATTTCTTGAAGCAGTTGATTCAGATGCAGGAGAAATTCTGTGAGGCATATGGCAGAAGAAGGGAAAAGATTGCTATTGGCGTCTATCCTGCAAAGAAGATATCTTTTCCAGTGTCTTACAAGGCAGTTCCGCCCAGAAGTGTTAAGTTTGTTCCTCTGGAATTCATGAAAGAATTGGATCTTCTGCAGATTCTTGACCAGCACCCTACAGGAAAAGAGTATGCGTGGATATTGAAGGGTGTCAAGAAGTTTCCTTTGCTGATTGATTATCAGAAGGAGGTTCTTAGCTTCCCGCCGATTATCAATTCAGATAAAATGGGCAAGCTTGAGTTGGATGATGATGAGATTTTCTTTGAAGCCACCGGCATGGATCTTGATTCAGTTAATATTGCTGCGAATATATTTGCGCAGTTGTTTTATGAGCGGGGTTTTGAGGTTTTCTCTGTGAATATCGGTTACTCTAGAAAGCCAATCACGACTCCGGATTTTAATACCGAGACTATTAAGATTAAGAAAGAGGATGTCACAAAGATTCTTGGAATTGATTTGAAGGATGCTGAGGTAAAGAAGCTTGTTGAGATGGCTCGTTATGACTTCTCAAATTACACAATAACCATCCCTGCAATCCGGAGCGATATCATGCACCCTGTTGATGTTGTTGAGGACATCGCGATTATGTATGGTTATGATAACATTGAGTCTCTTCCGCTGGAGACCTACACAAAAGGGGACACATTCCAGCTTCAGCGTTTTGTTGATACGGTAAGGGAGATTTTTGTTGGCATGGGATATCAAGAGGTTGCTAGTCCTATCTTGTCTAACAAGGAATTGCTGTTCAATAAGATGAACATAAAGGATTTTGGGTGTGTTGAGATAAAAAATTATGAATCTTTGACTTACTCTGTTGTCAGGCCCTGGATTATTCCTGAGCTAATGGATGTTCTCATGAGAAACAAGCATATTGATTATCCTCAGAAGATGTTTGAACAAGGTATTGTTAGTGTTAATAAGGACGGCAAGATTGTTGATTATGAACGCATTGCTGCCTTGACTTGTCATGCCAAAGCAGATTATACTGAGGTAAGGCAGATAATTGATTATTTATTCAGGATGTTGGGGGTTGATTATGACATTGAAGACACTGATCATGGCTCTTTTATTGCTGGTCGCGCTGCTAGAATATCTGTCAAGGGGAAAAAGGTCGCCTTTATAGGAGAGATTAATCCAATTGTCTTGAATTCCTTTGGCGTTGATATGCCTGCAGCTGCATTTGAGCTTAATCTTTCTGAATTATCTTCAGTTCTGAAATAATTCGCAATCTTTTTAAGTTTTCTTTATTTATGTTTTTTTATGAGTGATGCAGAATTTAATTTTATTTTTGGGCGGCAGGTAGAGAGAAATATAGAGAAAGTTGAATTTGGTATTTCTAGGGCTGATTTTTATGATGCAGAAGAAGCTTTGCATAAACTTGAACAATTTCATGAAGAGCAGGGAATAGCACTTCCTGATACTTATCCGCGATTAGTCCAGAGTGTTGCAGAGCTTGCTATTCCTGCACTCAGCGCACAGGCGCAGGAGCTGTTTGAGAAAAAAGATTATGTTTTGGCGCTCGCTACTCTGCAGCATCTGAATTCTTTTTGTGTAGATATTTCTATGCCTGAAGAAGCAGAGGATTTAGTTGCAGAATTAGCAGAACATAAAGACGAACTGCCTGATATTCCTGAAGAGTATAAAGGAGATCAAATTATTGCGTTTTTCAAGATGCCTGGCGGCCTCTGCCAGTATGGTTTGTATACCTCTCCTGCCAGGCTTTACAATACTCTAAAATTTACTGCGGGTAAATATATTGGATCATTCGCAGGCGTTAACACAGAATTTATTGAGCATGCCATAACGTGCACTAGGCGCCTTACATATCATGATGTAGATAAAGTAGAGCTTTCAGATATATTAAAAGAATAAAAAAGAAATTATTTCTTTTCTTCCTTAGGTTTCTCTTCTTTTACAGCTTTCTTTGCTGTTTTCTTGACAGCTTTTTTTGCTTCAGGCTTTGCAGCTGGTTTTGTTGCCAGCTTACTTCTTCTTAG
>JAHWHC010000007.1 GCA_019323555.1 Candidatus Woesearchaeota archaeon | reverse complement strand
TTACCATACTCCTGGTATTGTGGACCCGCATTTGCACTTGTTCTTCACTAGTTTGTTCTGCAATATCGTGAAATTCATCCTCTCAATCACTAATTCTCCGCATTTTGGGCAATATGTGTTGTCCTCATCTGTTGTGACCACATTTCCTATGTAAACATAATTCATGCCCATCTTCATTGCTAGTTTTCTTGCTTCTATAAGTGTTGCTGCTGATGTAGGGGGTAAATCTTGTAATTTATATGATGGGTAAAATGCAGAAAAGTGCAGTGGAACATCCCCTCCTAAGTGTCCTTTTAGCCAGGTTATCATCTCTTTTATTTTCTCCATGTTGTCGTTCAATGTAGGGATTATCAGGTTTGTTATCTCTAGCCACACTTTTTTCTTTTTATAGATTGTTAAGCTCTCTAGCACTGGTTCTATCCATGCTCCAGAGTATTTTTTGTAAAAATCATTGTCAAATGCTTTTAAGTCAACATTGACAGCATCAATATACTTGCAGAAATCTAGTCTTGCATCATCTCCTGTGAATCCATTTGTTATCAAGACATTGCTGATTCCATTCTTGCGCGCCAGTTTAGCAGTATCCATAACATACTCCCCGAATATTGTGGGTTCATTATAGGTGTATGCAATGCTTTTGCAGTGCTCTTGCTTTGCTTTCTCTACAGCTTCTTCAGGAGTCAGGTCATAAGAATGGAATTTCTCTGGTTTGGTCTGGCTTGTCTGCCAGTTTTGGCAGTGCTGGCACACTAGGTTGCACCCTACTGTGCCTATAGAAAACGCTGCAGAGCCTGGTTTAAAGTGGTATAAGGGCTTTTTTTCAATTGGGTCTATCTGCACCCCTGTTGGCTTTCCATAAACAAGGGAATACAGCTTTCCCTGCTTGTTCTGCCTCACTCCGCAGAAGCCTATGCCGTCTTCTTTAATTACGCATTTTCTTGGGCACAGAAAGCACTGTACTGTCTTTTCTTTTGCCTTTTTCCACCAGAGCGCCTCTTTCATGTCCACTCTATTTCTGCCCTCTATTAAAAGAATTGTTACTATTAAGGGATAGTCCCAAAAGTTTTTAATAATGGATTAAAAATAGTTACTCTGGGGTGTGGAAAAAATGTTTAATTTCTTGAAAAAGAAAAAAGAAGAAACTGCTGAAGAAGAGTTTGAGCTTCCTCCTCCTCCAGCACCGCCTGCAGATCTTACTGCGCCGAGTGCACCAGAGGAAGAAGAAGGACCTGTTGAGTTTCCTGAGATAAAGCCTAGGCTCGAGTTTCCTGAACTGGAAAAAGAAGAAGGCTATAAGATGCCTGAATTTCCAGAGATGCCTTCTGAAGAAGAGGAAATGCCAGGACTTCCTGTGCATCCTACTCTTGCTGAGCCAGAGTTTGCTGAATTAACTCCTAGAAAGGTTTTTGACAGGACAATACAAGAAGCCATAGAAAAGCCTGAAGAGATCGTGCACCATCAAGAGGTCAAGCCTATGTTTGTTGCTGTCGAGGATTTCAAGAATCTGGCTGCCAACACTAATTTCGTGCGGTCAAAGCTTGTTGAAGCAGAAGAATACCTGCAGAGGCTTACTGACTTGAAGAATCAGGAGCTTAAGGCTTTTGAGAAGTGGAAAAAGACTCTGGAGAATGTTGAGTCAAAGCTCTCTTATGTTGATAAGGTTATAGCTGAGGCGCAAGGGTGAATAAAATGGAACAAAAAGCACCAGTATTTGTTAAAATAGAGGATTATAAGGACATCACTGAGATTATGGGTTTGATCAAGGAAAAGCTTGACCAGGCAAGGTTTCTGCTTAATAAGATCAATGAGATAAAGAAGCAGGAGGATGCAGAAATCGCTAACTGGACTAAAGAGCTTGGAGAAGTAACTAAAAGAGTTTACGAGATTGATCATTTACTCTTAGAGCCAGAACTATGAGCAAGGATAAATTCTTTGTCGGAATAAAGAACCCGATTAACGCTAGGCGTCTTTTGCTTAATTCTTCTAAGGATATTTTAGATGCTTTAAAGGATTTTGAGGATTTCGAGAACCTTAAGCAGGAAAAGGCAAAGTACATTATTGAGTTAAAGAGAGTTCTTGATGAGATTATGGTCTTGAACCGGAAATTGAAGACACATCTTCCTAAGACTCCTCTGCAGGCCCCTCCTAAGTACGAGCATGTTGCCAGGAAAAGGACAGGCAAGGTGCCTAAGACCAAGATGAAGGAAGTTGCTTCTAAGATGGACTTGTTGGAGTCTGAATTAGCCAAAGTTGAGGAAAGGCTTCAGGGTTTAGAATAAACTTTAAATAATAACAGTCGTTTTCTCCCGTTCATGCGGGGCTGCCGGAGTGGCCAAACGGGACAGACTCAAGGCCGGTAATGACAATCTGTTTGTCCAGCCGCTCATTATCTCGAGTGGTGAGATATCTGTTGGCTTAGTGCCTACGCAGGTTCGAATCCTGCGCCCCGCATTCATTCTTCTATCGCGAATTAGGGACTAAAGAAGGTTCGCGCTCACTGCCTTGTGCAGTGCTGTTTTGATCAAACTTTTTTCAAAAGTTTGGTTCGCACCTGCGCCCCGCATTCATTTTTCAATAACATTTTTATACTTATTCTCTAAAAGAATGAATTATGGCTATTGAAATCAAGGCAATTGGCGGTTATGCAGAGGTTGGCAAGAACATGACTGCAATTAAGGTAGATAATGAAGTTGTAGTTATTGATATGGGTCTTCATCTTCCGAATTACATCAAGATTACTGAAGAAGAGGGGGAGACTGTCATAAAGCTGAAGGCTTCTGATTTGATTAAGGCGAAAGCTATCCCTAATGATGATCTTATCAAAGATTGGAAAGCAATGGTGAAGGCTATTGTTCCTACTCACGCACACCTGGATCATGTAGGTGCTATTCCTTATTTAGCTGGAAAATACAAGGCTCCTGTTATCTGCACTCCTTTTACTGCTGCTGTCTTGAGAGCTATCTGCAAGGACGAGAAAATCAAGCTTCCTAATCAGATTAAGGCCTTGAATCCTAATTCTACAATCAAGATTTCTGATAAAATCTCAATAGAATTGATTCATGTTACTCATTCCACGCCGCAGGCCTCTATTGTTGCAATTCACACACCGTATGGTGCTGTTGTTTATGCTGCAGATTTCAAGTTAGATAACTCTCCCACTTTAGGTGGCAAGCCGAATTATGCTGCTCTGGAAAAATTAGGCAAAAAAGGCGTTGCTGTTGCGATAATTAATGCCTTGTATTGCCCTTATGATGGCAAGTGCCCTTCTGAGAACGTAGCTAAAGAGATGCTGAAAGGTGTCATGCTTGATGTTGATTCTCGTGGAAAAGCGATTATTGCAACAACTTTTTCATCGCATATTGCTAGATTAAAATCAATTGCTGCTTTTGGAAAGAAACTGAATAGAAAGATTGTTTTCTTGGGTCGCTCTTTGTCAAAATACATCGCGGCGGCTGCAGAAGCAAATATTGCTCATTTAGAAAAAGAAGGGGAAGTATGCCGTTTTGCGAGGCAGATCGCAAAAAAGCTTAAGCAGGTTCAGAAAGAAGGGCCTGAAAAATACCTGTTGATTGTTACTGGTCATCAAGGCGAGCCTAAGGCAACTCTGTCAAAGATGTCTACAGGAATTTATTCTTTTGCTTTTGAGGACGAGGACGAGGTTATTTTCTCCTGTAATGTCATCCCCACCCCTATTAACAGAGCATACAGGGAGATATTAGAGGATCATCTTAAGAACAAGGGTGTCAGGATCTTTAAGGGCGCGCACGTCTCTGGCCATGGCCGCAAAGAGGACATTAGGGATCTTATCAAGCTTTTAAAGCCTAGGAATATCATCCCTGTGCACTGTGAAAAACCTGCAATGGATTCTTTTATTGAACTAGGCACCAAGATGGGCTATGTTGAGGGCAAGAATGCTCACCAGCTTTTAAATGGCCACACCATGCTTTTCGAATAACCATTACAAAATAACAAAATATTTATACTAGCAAACACTTCTGGTTTTTAGGGGGTATAAAAATGAAATTAACAATAGCAGACTCAACTTATCTAAAAGACAGTATAGCAGTTATTTCTGAATTAGTGCATGAAGCGCGTTTTAAATTGACCAAGGATGGTATTGAGATGATTGCAATGGATCCTGCTAATGTTGCTATGGTTGTTTTCAAGCTTTTCTCTAGTGCGTTTACAGAGTATGAAATAAACAAGGAGACAGAAATCGCGATTAATTTGGCTAATTTCAAGCAGATTTTAAGGAGAGCCAAGGCTAATGACATACTCTCTCTTGAATTAACTAATGAAAATAAATTAAAGATTACCCTGAAAGGCAAATCCACAAGGACTTTTAGTCTTCCTTTGATTGAAATTGAGGAGACAGAGCAGAAAGTTCCTAATCTTTCATTCCCTGTTATTATTTCTACAGCAACCAGTGTCTTGAATGATGCTATTGATGATGCAGATATTGTTTCTGAATCTGTGACTTTTGCTGCAGAGCCTGACAAAATGATGGTTAGTGCAGAAGGAGATTTGTCAAAAGCAAGTATTGACATTCCTGCAGATGACTTGACAAAGATTAATTCAGACACAAAAGCTTCTGTCAAGGCAAAGTACTCTATTGAATACCTGAAGAAGATGATGCAGGGCTCTAAGTTAGCTAGTGAAGTTAATATTCATTTCAGCCAGGACTATCCATTAAAGCTGGAGTATAAAGTCATAGACAAGGTTTTGCTGAGCTTTATTCTTGCTCCTCGTGTTGAAAACGATTAATTGGTGGGATTATGATTAAGGATTTGGATTTATTCAGTAAGTTAAGTCCTAAAGAGCAGGATGAATTGATTTTTTCTCTTTATTGTGTTAATCCTCTGGATGGTAAATATAGGGGGAAAATTAAGGAGTTGATGCAGTTCATTTCCCCGCATGCTGAATGGAGTTATTGTGCGCGGGTTCAGTTAGCTTTAGTTAAAGGCCTGCGTAAGTTTGGTAAGGCAGAAGACAAGCAGGTTGCAGAGCTGGAATCAGCAATGGATAAGATTGTTCCTGCAAATATTTCTCTTCTTGAGGATGATCCTAGGATTAGGCATGATCAAATCGCAGTTCTTTTAGAGCTCTCCAGATATGTTTCTGCTGCAACAAGAAATCTTATTCATCCAGGCACAACTTCATATGATATTCTTGATACTGCACGCAATTGGATGTTTAGGGATGCTTGGAAAAAGGTTATGCGTCCTGTTGCTGTGGCAAATGCAAAGGCACTGATGAAACTTGCAGAATCAGAAGAGATTAAAAATGCAATTCAGGTTGGCAGGACACATAATCAGCACACATCGCCGATATATTTCAGCTATTCTCTGAGCTGTTATGCTATGGACCTTGTCAAGGCGATTAAGCGTGTTGATCATACTATTGAGAGTCTTGAAGGAAAAGTTGCAGGAATAACAGGAAGCGGCGCATCTGTTGCAGAGTTTGTTGGCTTGGAAAACTTGCTTGCTTTTGAGCAACATGTAATTGAAGAGATTATTGGCCTGCCTCTTTGCACAAACCCAACACAGGTGATTAACAAGGGAAACCTCGCTAATTTTGGTTTTAATGTATTGCTTCTGCATGGGACATATGCTAACATGGCAAATACCTTTCGCTTGTTGTACTCCTCTGAAATAGGCGAAGTTGTATCCGTCTCTGCGAAGGACCGTCTTGGTGGCTCAAGTGCAGATGCTGGAAAGAATAATCCTATTAATTGGGAGAATATTGCAGGACAGTACCGTGTTGCTCAAGGAGGCGTCCTAACTTTGCTGGCAATGACTGAGACTGATCACCAGCGCGATTTGCGCGGTTCTGTTCAGGCAAGATATGAGCCGCAAAGAATAATGGCTCATGAATATGAAGCTGCTCTGCGTACTCAAAAAGGTATTGCAGATCTTTATGTAGTGCAGGATAATCTTATCAAGAATCTTGGAGGAATTAGGGCTAAGCCTACAGAGGCATTGACAGGTATTCTTAAAGCACACTTGTTTGAGCACCCAGAATATGGCGGCGCTCACGAGAGTGTTAAAGAGTGGGCAAAGGCTGCGCAAAGAGAAAAAACATCTTTACTGTTCATTGCCCTGCGAGATCCATCTTTCGCAAAGTGCTGGAGTGAACAATTCGATGAACGCCAGAGAGAAATCCTTTCAGGCAAGATTGAGCGCTATGCAGAATCTTGTGCACCAAGAACTGCGAGAAATCTTGAGATAGTTGATGCTTTTGAATAAGCAACATTTAAATATTCCTTCTTTTTTAAAGCAATATAATGAAAAAGAGGTATTTATTAGGCATACTAGTTTTATTTTGCTTGCTTCTTCCTAGTGTTTTTGCAAACACTGCAGAACTCGGAGCATATGTTATCAATGTGGATAGCTATAATTTTATTGATGGGACTTATTCCTTGGATTTTTGGTTGACATTCAAGTGCGATTATGACTGCAGTTTTGATGAATTTTATATTCTTAATAGTATAGCCACTAATTCAGAATTAGCATACCAGGATGATAATGTTAAGTCTTATTTGGTTCATGCAAAGCTTTCTGCGCCTGTTGACTTGCGCGATTATCCTTTTGACAAGCAACAGATGTTTATGATCATTGAGCATAAGCAGCTCCCCTCAAGTAAGTTGAAAATTATACCTTTGCAAGAATTCACTGCAGTGGATACTCGTGTTCAGATTCCTGGCTGGAACATAGGCGAGTGGCACACAACAGTCTATGATCATTGGTATCCTGGTTGGGATGATTTTTGGCAGTCTTATGTTTTTTCAGTTGAGCTTGTCCGCCCGGCAATAGACGGTATTTTCGAGGCATTTCTTCCGATTTTGTTTCTTACATTAATCATTTTGTTTACATATTTGCTAGGCACTGATCGTCTTGAGCTTCGTTTAGGTATTGTTGGTTCTGTCTTTGTTGCTCTTGTTGTGCTGCATCTTGCTATGACCAGTCAATTGCCTTCTGTAGGCCATCTTACTCTGCTTGATAAGCTGGTGATGCTTACTTATTTTGTTTCATTGTGCTCTTTTTTCATAAATACCTATCTGCTTCATTTAAGGCATGTAAAGAAAGATGTGCGTCTCAAGAGACTTCATGGCTGGACACAGTACACTCTGCCAATTATCTTTATACTGTGCTATGTTGCTCTGTTTTTTTTCTTCTTTAAGTCACTTGCTTAAGAATTATTTTTTCCCAAAATAAAACACTTTGTCAACTGCGACGTCTTCTGAAGTGAATGCGCCTTGTCTTGGGTGCTCTTTTGGCTCTTCTTTTTTTGCAAAAGTTGCTTGTCTTTCCTCTTTTGGTTGCTGCTGTGCAGGCCTTGCTTGTTTTAGCTGCTCTACTGCTTCCTTCAGTGCTGCCACTGTTTCTTTTAGTGCCTGTACCTCTTGAGCTATCTGTCTGTTCTGTCTCTCTAGCATTATTTGGTACTGGTGGTCAAAACCCTCTTTTGATTTTTCTTGAGAACTTGATTTTGAAATAATGTCTCCCATTGCTTCATCCTTCATCATTTCTCCTGCTTGCTCAAACACTTCTTTAGTACTCTCTGCCATTCCGTGTTTTTTGAGCTCTTTGCTCAGTTCATTCATTTTTTTGAGTTTCTCTACATCCATTTTTTCTTCACCAGCCTTTATTGTTCTAGAATTAGATATCCTTCTTCATCTACAGAGAATACCTTTTTTTGTTGTGTTGGTTTGTCTTCTATTACTGGTTGCGCCCTGGCCCCTGGAGTCTCTTTTGGTTTCTCAGGCTTAGGAATCTTGGCTCTTTTTACAGTAGAAAGCCGCATTGCACACTTATCACAGTAAAGCTTGCCGCCATCTTTTTTGCCTATACAATAAGGGCAAAGTTGTTTGCCGCACCAGTTGCAGGCCCCGATAGTCTGGCGCCTGTGTTTTGTACATCTCATTTTCCCTATGTTTTCTTAATTACAGCTAATATATAAACATTGCTATATTAGAATAAAATGGTTTTTAGTATTACTGTGACGATAATTCCTAGAAGTATTCCCACAGAAACATCTTTTGCATTGTGGTGTTTTCTTATGTGTATTGCGTCATGAACAATTAATACAGAAAATGCCAGTGTCACGATAAAAAGCACAGAACTAAATCCTTCTGTGAGCCCAACTGAAGTGCATAGGGCGCTAACAAATGCAGAGTGCGCAGAGGGCATTCCGCCCATCTCAAAAAACGCTTTTTTTCTTTTAGAAACAAAGATTTTAATCACTTGGCACAACAGCCAAGCGCTTATAACACTAAGAACAATAAATTTCATGCCTGTGGCGTGTCTACGTCATCTTCAGAATAGCTTGGCATTGCTGTTTTTGATATTATCATTATGTCGCCTATTGCCTTTACTAGTTGGTGCGGTACAATCACTCCTTTAGCAGAACCTAGTATTTTATTCAAAATAGAGTTTCTTGATGCTCTTACTCTCCAGCCCTGTATTTTTGTTTGTGATAATTGTACCTCTTCTATCTCTCCAAAGTACTCTCCTTGATCAGTAAAGACTTTCATGTCATAGCAGTCTGTGATTTTTTTCATTTTTAGCATAGTAAATCCCTCCATTAACCGTGTTTTTTTTAGAAAACACTTGTATATATAAACTTTTTGGAAGAGGAGTATCTATTTTTACTCGAAAGCTATTTAAATACTACTCCCTCTAAATCATATTATGAAGTATAAGAATCTGTTTATTATAGGCACTTCTCATATTGCTTCGCAAAGTATAAAGGAAGTGGAGAAAGAGATTGCTAAGCTAGAGCCAGATATTGTTGCTCTTGAGCTTGATAAGAAGCGTCTTGCTGCTCTTCTTAGTGAGAAAAAGCCTGATAAGATTCGTGTCAAGGATATCCGTCGTGTTGGTTTCAAGGGTTGGCTTTTTTCTGTTATTGGTGCCTGGGTTGAGAAAAAGCTTGGGGATCAGGTTGGTGTGAGTCCTGGTTCTGATATGCTTGCTGCTTTTCATGCTGCAAGAAAGGTTCATGCGCGCATTGCTTTGATTGACCAGGATATTGAAGTTACTCTCAAAAGATTTTCTCAGGAGCTTTCTTGGAGAGAGAAGTGGAATTTTTTTGTTGATATTATTAAGGGTCTTGTTTTTCGCAAGACAGATATTGGTTTTGACTTGAGCACTGTTCCTACACAGGCTACTATCAGTAAGTTGATTAAGCAGGTAAGGAAACGTTATCCTAATATCTATAAGGTTTTAATTACAGAGCGTAATGAGGTCATGGCTGCAAATCTTGCTCATTTGTTTTTGCGTTATCCTGACAAGAAGATTGTTGCCATAATTGGGGCAGGCCATGAGAAGGATATCATGAAGCTTGTCAAGCAGAAAATTAGGGAATGATTTAAATACTTGATTTATAAAAATAGACCATAATGGGCGCAATAAGCTGGCACGAATACAAAGACAGAATAAAGAGGTATTTCTGGTTTAACAAGGCAGAACTGCGCGATTTTGTGTTTGTTGTCCTGCTTTTTGGATTGATTTTTTCTTTTGATAAGTGGGGCGGCGCTACTTTTAATCTTGTTGATGGCTTAAAGAATCTCTTGCTTGCTTTTGTTCTTGTTGCAGTGTCTGTTTTCATTCACCATGCTGTTCAGAGGCTTGCTGCCTTGTATCTGGGTTATAAGCCTGAGCAGAAGATTTGGTGGTTTGGTATTATTATTGGGCTTGCTGTGATTATTTTCTCTAATGGAAGGATAATGATTTTTGCAGGAACTTATTTGATGATTCATATGATGACTAAGCAGCGTCTTGGCAAGTATCGTTATGGCCCTAGCATGAAAAGTTTTGGTTATGTTGCCATGCTTGGTCCTGTTGCTAATTTATTGTTTGCTGGAATCCTTAAGACAATTAACATGAGCATTGGCTCTCCGACATTAGATGCTTTTGTTGGCTTGAACCTTTTGCTTGCATTATACAACACTTTCCCCTTCCCGCCGTTAGATGGTTCTAGGTTGATGTTTGGTTCCAGGCTTGGTTATTTCTTCTTTATTGGCGGCATGATTGGTTTCTTGGTGTTTTTTTATGTGTTTGCACTCTCAATTATTCTTTGCTTGATTCTTGCGTTTATAGTTGGAATAATTTTCTGGCTTGTATTTTATATTGCCTTTGAGAGATTCTTGTGACACTGGTCACTGGCCATGCACACAAAAGGTATTTAAAGATAATTTGTTGAGGTTATTTTATGCTTAAGAATTTCACCCCCAGATTATATCAAGAGACAATTCTATCTACTTGTGTTGAAAAGAATTGTTTGGTTGTTTTGCCTACTGGTATGGGCAAGACTGCTGTTGCTGTCCTGCTTGCTAAGCAGAGACTGTCTAATTTTCCTAAGTCTAAGATTTTGCTTCTTGCACCTACAAAGCCGCTGGCAAAGCAGCACTTGAATACTTTCAAGGATTTGCTTGATTTTGATGATAAAAAAATGGTTTTGTTTACTGGCGAAGTCCCTCCTAAAGCTCGTCAGGAGTTGTGGAGAGATGCGCAGATTATTTTTTCAACTCCGCAGGGCCTGGAGAATGATGTAATCTCTAAGAAGATTGATTTAAAGGATGTTTCTTTGCTTGTTTTTGACGAGGCTCACAGGGCTGTTGGTGATTATGCTTATGTTTTTATCGCAAAACAATACAATAAGCTTGGTGATTTTCCAAAAATACTGGCACTCACTGCTAGCCCTGGCACAGATGTTGAGAAGATAACAGATGTCTGCAAGAATTTGTACATTGAAGAGGTTGAGATCAGGATAGATACTGATCCAGATGTTGTTGATTATGTTCAGGACATGAATATTAAGTGGGTTAAGGTCGACCTTCCTCCTACATTTTTGAAGATTCAGGGGCTTCTGAATAATTGCATCAGGTCAAAGATCAGTGAAATGAAAAAATATGGCTTGGCAAGGAGCATAAGATTTAATTCAAAGAGCGAATTATTGATTCTCCAGAAGCAGTTGCATGCAAAAATGTCTTCTGGTGAGCGGGATTTCTCTGTCATGAAATCAATCAGTTTATTGGCAGAGGCCATGAAAGTTCAGCATGGCTTGGAATTATTAGAGTCTCAAGGTATTTCTGCACTTAATTGTTATCTTGACAAGATTTTTTCAGAAGCAAAGACAACAAAGGTTAAGGCTACGCAGAATTTGGTTGCAGATGCTCATTTTAAGTCTGCGTATATCTTGACTCAGAAATTATTTGATGCCGGTGTTGAGCACCCTAAGCTTGCAGAGGTTAAAAATACCTTGAAAAGTGAGTTTGAGAATAACCCTTCTAGCAAGGTTATCTTGTTTACTCAGTATCGTGATTCTGCCTCTAAGATTTTTGAGGAAATAAAACAGATTCCAGGTGTTTTTCCAGTTGTTTTTGTTGGACAGGCTAAGAAGAATGGTTCTGGTTTAAGCCAGAAAAATCAGATTGAGATCCTGGATCAGTTCAGGGATGGCATGCATAACGTCTTGATTGCCACTAGTGTTGCTGAGGAAGGTCTGGATATTCCTAAGGTTGATTTGGTCATGTTTTATGAGCCCCTGCCTAGTGCTATTCGTACTATTCAAAGAAGGGGCCGTACAGGAAGGCAGG
>JAHWHC010000059.1 GCA_019323555.1 Candidatus Woesearchaeota archaeon | reverse complement strand
TGTTCGCCTTGGGGATTTGCTACGTGAAAACAAGATTCCAGAAGATATTCATAAAAGTGTTTCAAAGAAAGTTCTCGGACTCAAGACTTTAGGAGAGTTTTTCAATCTCTTCTATGACTCTGCAAGAGAACTGCGGCTAAAGCCTGGTGAGCTGGTTGTGCCTAAGGTATATATTGATAGGTATGCAGCTGGCAAATAAAAACATTTTTATAGTCTTAATTCCCGCTAATTCTTATGGATGATTTACTTGAGAAATGGAAAAAAGAGATGAATGAAAAACTTAACAGAGAGGTAGACATACCTCCAACAAAAAGCAGGTGCCCGAAGTGCATGAAACCTACACTTGAATTTGATGTAGAGAAAGGATGCTTCAGGTGCACAAACTGCGGATTTGAATACTGCGTAAAAAAGGTGAAATGATATGACAGCACAATTAAGAAGCCCTAGAGCACAGAGGGTGGGAGTTTTTGTTGATGTGCAAAACATGTTCTACAGCGCGAAATTCATGTACAATGCAAAAGCAAATTTCAAGGCAATACTAGAAGCAGCTGTAAAAGGAAGAACATTAGTGAGAGCAATAGCATATGTAGTAAAGACAGAGGAAGCAACAAGAGAAAAATTCTTTGATGCCCTGACAAAAATGGGATTTGAAGTCAAGGGGAAAGAACTGCAGATATTTGCAGGCGGAGCAAAAAAAGGAGACTGGGACGTAGGAATAGCAATGGATGCAATAGAGCTGGCCCCAAGACTGGACACAATAGTGCTAGTTTCAGGAGACGGCGACTTCCAGCCATTACTGCAGCATCTAAGAAGAGCACAAGGATGCAGAGTGGAACTGGTTGCATTCGGCAAGAGCGCGTCAAAACTAGTTAAAGAAGAGGCAGATGAATTTACTGACCTTGACAAAGACTCAAAAAAATACCTAATAAAACCAAGGGGGAGATAAAATGCTGGAAATAACAAAAGAGAATTTTGACAAAGAAGTAAAAGAAGCAGAAACACCTGTAATAGTAGACTTCTGGGCAAGCTGGTGCGGGCCATGCATGAACCTTGCGCCAATATTTGAGGAAACAAGCAAGGATTACAAAGGAAAGCTTAAGTTTGCAAAAGCAAATGTTGAAGAAAATCAAGACCTTGCAGGAGAGTTTGGTGTTCGAGGAATACCTTGCCTGATAGTATTCAACAAAGGAGAAGAAGTTGACAGGATAGTGGGTTCAATGGAAAAAGATGCCCTTAAAGAGAAAATAGACGCTATTCTTGGAAAGATTTAATCAACAGGCTTAACATCTTTTCTTCTTTTTATCATTTTCTTATACATCCTGCAGACAGTTGCACAAAGAACATCCTTGACTCCTAAACTTACAGCGTGAACTATGCTCCTGTTAAGATCTGCTGTTGCAGTCATGATGTTTGTCAGGCAGGTCTTTATTTTATTAGGGTCTGTCTCTATCTTACCAGTAGACATCATGATAACTTTTTTCTTAGGCTCATGAAATGGAATGTCCTTAAGCTCTTCCTCCAGCCCTTTCTTTGCTTTTTCCATCAAAGGGGTGTGAACAGGAGAGTCTGTATTAACAGTAATACAATACCTGCTAGGAACACCTTTCTTGACAAGATAATCTGCTGCGTATTTTACAGCAAGAAGATCCCCTCCAATGCCGATGCTTTTTTCATCATTGACTTTAGAGACCCAGGCTCTTCCGAATATAGGGGGAACGCTCTCAACAGCTTCATCAATCAAAGGCCTGGGAACGCCGACAATCATCATAAGATAAGACATCTCCTTTGTAGGCTCTGGACCGTCTGGCTTGCAGCTGCTGGTCAATTCGCCTCTTTTAAGAGTGAGTCTATATGCTTTTTTAAGAGATTCTGGATTCCTCTTGTCACCAAAAACCTCTGCAAATGTAATCATAGAATACTCTCCAGCAGAATCGCCTGCACAGACATCAACAGCAGTCCCGCTTTCTTCTTTCTCAACTGCTTTTGCAAGACTCACTGCAAGCCCTGTTGCCTGCTTTTCTCCAGCAGTTAATTGAATTTTAGGATCCTGGCTGAATATTCTTGTTTCAGAATAATCAACAATACCGTGCTCTTGCTCCATCATATCATCAAGAGTCTCAAAAATGTATGCTGTGGCAGGAGATACCAGCTCTTTTTTTGATGCCTGAATTTTAGCACCCTGTCCTGGAAACAAATACAAAGCCATCATATCACCTCAATGTCCTAGTGCACTTTTTGCAAACCACATCACTGCAATACCTAATAAGAAAATAAACAATTGTAATGTTGCTGTTTTGATATTTGATTCTTCCTTAATCTCAGCCATCAAATCAGTCATGGCAATATAGATAAATCCGCCTGCTGCAAAAGGAATCAAGTAATTTGTAAGGCCCTGAACAGAAGAAGCAAAAATATAAGTTACTATAACTCCTATGACAGAAACAAGAGCAGATAAAAAATTAAACATCAAAGCTTTTTGCCTTGAGAAACCGCTGTATACCAACACGCCAAAATCACCAATCTCTTGCGGGATTTCATGCAAGACAACTGCAAACGCAGTGATTATCCCTAATTCCACATTGACCATGAAAGCAGTGGCAATAATCATTCCATCAATGAAATTATGAATACCGTCACCAACAAGATTGAGATAACCCATTGGTTTCACAGGACACTTATGATCCCTGTGCGGATGCTTATGGATGTGCCCTGCATGGCAGTGATACCAATACAAATACACTTCCACAACAAAGAAAACAATAATTCCTATTACTGTCATCAAAAAAACAGGCCCGCCTTCATGCAGCGCCTCTGGAAGCAAGTGCAGGAATGCTCCGCCTAATAAGGCACCTGCAGCAAAGCTGACAAGAATCAGAACCAGCTTTTGCATCAAGTTCTTCTTGAAAAACAAGGTTATTGCGCCAATAAAAGACATCAAACTAACCAAAAAAACCGCAATCAATGCATAATAAAAGTTTGGCATCATTTCTTTTTCACCCAATGTACTGGTCTTGTGAATGAGTGCTTGTGCTTTTCTTTAATTAATTTTCCTTTTGTGTACTTATATACAATAGGCCTCCCAAAAGGAAGCTCTAAATGAGGGATTTTTTCATCGGATATGTTATCTAAATATTTTATCATGGCTCGCAGACTGTTTCCGTGGGCTGCTACAATAACATCTTTCTTTTTTCTTACATGCGGCAGGATCACTTTCTTGAAATAAGGCACAACACGATTATATACGTCCTTGAGACACTCCCCATTAGGAGGAGGAATGTCATAGCTTCTTCTCCACTTGAAAACCTGCTCCTTGCCCCATTTTCTTCTTGCAGCATCCTTGTTCATGCCCTGTAATTTGCCGTAATATCTTTCATTAATCTTTTCACTAGTGTAGACAGGAATCTCTTGTTTTTCAAAAGCATGCTTGTGCTTAGACCACTTAGCCATCTTTCCTGTCTCATGCTGAAATATTCCTGTGTATTTCTGCTTTGCAAGAATAATCAACAAAGTTTCCTGAGCGCGCTCTAATTTAGAGGTGAATGCCACGTCTAATGTTAATCCTTGAAGCTTGTTGGCGCACTGCTGAGCCTCCTTGATGCCAGTAGGGCTCAAAGGAACATCAACCCAGCCGCAGAACTTATTAGCCAGATTCCACCTGGATTCACCATGTCTTACTAATATCAGGTAACTCATGCAAATACCTCTTTTTCAGAGAGAAATTAAGAAAAAGACTATATATATCTTTCGCCTGAAATCACGCCAGATTAGTCTTTAGCTCAGAAAGAATAGATAATAAACTCTTTTTAGCCTGTTCTTCATTTGCTTTACCGTTTTTCCAGCGCTCCAGCAAGGAAGCATCTCTTTGAAGGTATTCCCCAAAAACATTCAAGTAAGCAAAAATAGGGGAGGTATTGCTTCTTTCTGCGTGAGGAAAATTAAGCTTTGCCTCAATATCTTCAATGCTTTCAGCAGGAGAGATCACTTGAGTAGGTGCCAAGCCAAAATAATCATCATAAGAAGCGTCCTGCATCTCCAGCGGGCAAACTAAACCATCAGGCCTAATACGCCTAGTGACTGCAGGGCCGCCGCCAACACCAACAAATGCAATCCTGTCAAGAACTTTAGCAGGGTTAAACAATGTGTAAACATACATTGCCTGCAGCAGAAAACTATCAATGTCCCTTGCATTTAAGATAATGACTCTAGAGGACTCATCAAGGATTCTTGCATTCTTTGTGATTAACAGTGCAAGATACCTTCTTTCCTCTTCAAGGCACTCTTCAGAAGCATTAACTTTTTGGTGATACGAGAATCGCTTTAAAGAGCAAAGCACTTCCCTATAATCTATATCCTTTGTTATGCTGTCAATTCCTTTTCTTATATCATCCTGGCTTGAGGACAGGACTTCTGCGGAAACACCTGGAAAGTATTTGCCTTGAATTTTTTGGATTGCTTGTGCATATCTTTCTGCAGCTTCTTCATGAACTGTACGAAGCTTTCTTAAGTCTGCTGCTCGAAAACCAATCTTTTTACCAACAGCATGCCTCACAAGATAATACTCTTCTGTAGGAAGCATAAAAGTAACCTTGTCAGAAAACTGCCTTGCCACCTCAAATATATTCAATATCTTTGCAACCCTCCCAAAAGTCGGCTCAAGATAAGCTGCTGAGGTGTCTAGTACAAGAGGCCATTTTTCCCAGCCTCTTGGTGGAGAAGCAAAATCTTTTAGTTTCCAGTCACTTCCTTTGTCTAATTCCTTTGGCAAAACCCATAAATCAAACTTGCTGCTTGCATTTTCTGCATTGATGCGTGAATAACCAAACATGCAGATGCCTGCCAGGACATCAAGGTTTCTTCCTTCCCAACGTGTAGCATCCAGAACATGCTTTAAGTTACCAGAATAAATTATCGGCTGATTATTTGCTCCAGGAAAAACCTCATCAAGAGTGCCAAAACAAATCTCAGACAAGCCTATCTGCTTTTTGATAGGATGATCCCTGACATCACTTCTCCAAAACTTCTTTAATTTGTGAAATACTACATCTTTGTGCATGAAATAACCTCAAGAACCTCTTTTGTCTTAAGTGGAGAACGCGACTATTTATATTTTTCTATCTAACTTCGGT
>JAHWHC010000058.1 GCA_019323555.1 Candidatus Woesearchaeota archaeon | reverse complement strand
AGCGTTCTTACTTCATCCTCTATAATCAAATCAATTGTAACCATTGTCAATAACCTTATTTGCCAGCAATATAATCAACTATCTGCTTTGCAAGCTCTGGATGTGCTATTGCCAGTGCTGTTCCGCCTGCCACTGCAGCTGTTCCGACCAAGGCTGCTGCTGCCCCTATTGGCTTTAGTACACGAAGTACTG
Organism: Candidatus Woesearchaeota archaeon; assembly: GCA_019323555.1. Taxonomy (GTDB): domain Archaea; phylum Nanobdellota; class Nanobdellia; order Woesearchaeales; family ARS49; genus WJJT01. Next base: position 4,845 of record JAHWHC010000058.1, on the reverse strand, counting down.
GATTCATTACATATTTTTTAACAGGATGCACACGTGAAAGATTTGCCTGCAATCTCTGGCTTTTATCTGCATCAGCATATAAGTATACTTTACTGCAGATGTCTTCTGGAAGATGATATGCAAATGATTCTGTTATCAGTTGTTCTGCTGTTTTGCCGGTCATCCTCAATTCCTCAGAAACAACAGGCGGCCTCTCCCCATTTCTCAATGCAGTTAAGTCTGCCAAGTATGACGGGACTGTCTGGTATCTTTTTTCCTTGTCTCTGTGCAATAGTTTTGCCATGACTAAGTCTATATCCTGTAATATTCTTTTTGCTTCTTTTTTAGGAAGCTCTTGTTCTGTGATATATCTTTCAACAAGTGCCTGTACTGTTTTTGTCTGGCTTGGCATCAACGGAAGCATGTTACTCATTAGTACTGCTGCAATTCCTTGTGGATCGCTTGTAACCAGTGTGTTTGGTGTCTCTCCAACCAGCGCCTCGTATAAAGTAGCGCCAACTGCGTATATGTCTGCTCTTAAATCAACTATGTCACCAATTGCCTGTTCTGGGGGCATGTATGCTGGTGTTCCTATTGCAGCCCCTGCCCCTGTGACACTGGATTCTTGTCTGTCTAATGACTTCATTAAACCTGTGTCAATTATTTTTGCAACTCCTTTTTTTGTTATCATTACGTTTGATCTCTTGAAGTCCCTGTGCATCAAGCCGATTCTGTGAAGTTCTCTTAATCCTTCGCCTATCTGCACTGCATAATCTATTCTTTGTGACAGTCCAGCTTCTGCAATTTCCGCTGATGTCTGTACATCATCTATGAATTCTTGTGCAGTCATAATGATTTTTGCTGCATCATCGTCTGCGTTTGGTTGTGTTACCTCATCTACTGCAAAGACATAAGCAATGTTTTTGTGGTCTAGTCCTGCAATCAACTGTTCACGTTTGTACAGACGTCTTAGGCCCGCAGGAAGCCATGCAAGTTTAATGCATATTTTTCCTTTTGGAGCGATTTTTCTATAGCGTTTTTTCATGATAGCAACAATCTCTCTGTCGCTCATCGCTTCTGCTTCTTCCAGCGCTTCATCATGGACTGCCTTGAAGACAGTATCTCTATGGTCTCCTGTTATCTCGTCTGGCATCTCGCCGAGGATTTCTTCTAATTTTTCTTGAAGGTTTCCTGTTTTCAGGAATTCATGTGCTTCTTCTTGTGCATAGAACTCTCTGCAATTATATGCGTTATATGCCACTCTTCCTTCAAATACCGCCCCAAATGCTCCTGCTCCTAGTATTTGTTTTGGGAGACGGTTTCCTTGGTGCAGCGGAATAAGAAAATCCCAGATATTATCGGCAGTATTAACTTTTCTGTATGTTCTTGCTGTCTTGTCCCCTGTTAGTTTTCTATATCTCTCTGTTGTTCCTTCTTCCAATAATTTTTGTATGCTCCCGGTATAATTCGCAACTTCTGGCGCAGATAGTGCTTCAGTCAGGTCTCCTCTGCGTTTGCTTAAGTCTTTTTCAATTTTCCTTGATAGCGCGTCGTCTCTAGATTTTGCCATTTCTCAAAAACTCCTGTATAGCATACTCTATAACGTGGCTCTTGTTTCTGAACAGGCCCTGTTTTAGCTTGGCCTCTATCTTAGATATAAGTTTCCTGTCCACTGTTATAGATAGTTTCTGCTTCATCTTATTCTGTAGTATAAAGTAGGATATTGTCGCCCTTTATAAAGTTGGCGGATTTTACTATTAGAAGGTAGTTAAGGTTTGTCTTCAAAATCCTCTGGAACCAGGAATGGCTCTAGGTTTGCAAAGACTTTATTTACTTTTTTTGCAATACCTGACAGCTCTTGCCCTAATTCAAACCTGTCATTGACAAGCGGCCTTCCCCCTATAGCTTCGCAGTGCAGCAAATACACCACATTTGGGCACATTGGTTTTTTAGCAGGGCTTAGGGTGCATACAGTCATTCCAGCTATTTCTGATGTTGAGTATTCATTTTTTTCACGCTCTACTGGAAACGGCGTGTAAAGCGTAATCACGTCTTGCCCTGATTTTGTCTTGGAATACAGGAATCTTGTTTGCTGTGAAGATAATCTGCGCCTTATTTGCGCCCTATATTTTATCTCATCTTTTAGGCTCTTGCCAAGTTGTGCAAGCATTACCTCTAGGAGTGTGGATTTCGAAGCTATTTCTGGATTTCTTGTGACTGCCATGTCATACACATTGAACTCAACAGCGCCGATATCTGTTTCTGCGTTTAAAGAAATTGTTGCTCCTGAGTACAAAAACCGTAGCTCAAAGCTGCCCACTTTCACTGAAAGTTCTCCGTGCATTAATTCCTGCACTGGCGTGAATCTTGTGTCTGCATGCATTTTATGTTTAGAAACCGGTAATAATATATAAAGAAATTGGATATGCAGTTAACTTTATATACAACAGAACCCCTCTAAAAATTCATGCCTAAGTTTCAATTTTACCTATTAGATCTGACCTACAAAGTTGTAGATGGAAAGCCTGTGATCTATTTATTTGGAAAGACCGCAGAGGGCCAGCAGATCTGTGTATTGGATTATTCTTTTGAGCCTTATTTTTATGTCATTCCTAAGTCAGGGGCAGATATCAAGGATAAATTATTGTCTATCTCTGTTGAAAAAGACAAGGAATCTTTTCACGTAACAAAAGTTGAGCCTGTCAAGATGAAATATCTTGAGAAAGATGTTGCTGCATTAAGGGTCTTTACAAATTTACCCCGGGCCGTTCCTGCTCTGAAAGATGTCATTTATGACTGGGATTCAGTTGAGTCTGTGAATGAGTATGATATTCGTTTTGTGAGGAGGTATTTGATTGACAAGGGCCTAACTCCCCTGACTTTATTGAGTGTTGAGGGCGAGAGTGTTCCTGTCAAGCTGAAAGTTCCTGCTGTCAAGGCGGAAAAGATTGAACAGGTCTCTAGTGATACAATAAAGAATCCAAGGATTCTGGCTTTTGATATTGAGACTTACGGCACTATTGGCACAAAAATCCAGCCAGAGAAGAGTCCGATAATACTGGTTGCCGTGTATGGCGAGAATTTCAAGAGAGTGATTACCTGGAAAAAGTTCAAGTCAGAGGATTATGTGGAAGTTGTGCCTTCTGAAGCGGATTTACTGCAGAGATTTGCAGAGCTGGTTGATGAGTACAAGCCTGATTTTCTTGTCGGGTATTTTTCAGATGGTTTTGATTTTCCTTACATAAAGACAAGAGCAAAGAAATACAAGCTGGATCTTGAGCTTGGTCTGGATTATTCTGAAGTCAAGGTAAGCAAAGGCTCCCCTAAGACAGCTCAATTGACAGGCATTGTCCATTTTGATGTCTTTAAGTTTGTTCAGCGGGCTGTCAGGAAGACCCTGCAGACAGACAGCTACAAGCTTGATGCTGTTGCAGAGGAGATCTTAGGAGAGAAAAAGATTGATGTTGATATGAGAAAGCTCTCCCCTCTCTGGGATCAGGGCAGTGATGAATTAGGGGAGTATGCAAAATATAATTTGCACGATGCCCGCTTGACTTACAAATTGTGCATTAATTTGCTCCCTAACTTTTTTGAGCTAGTCAAAGTTGTCGGCCTTTCCCCTTATACAATCAATCGTATGAGTTTTTCTCAGTTTGTTGAGTGGTACATAATGAGACAAGTTAAAAGTCTTAAAGAAATTACACCTAACAGGCCTAGTTATAATACCCAGATGGCTCGGCAGGCCAGAAGGTTGAAAGGTGCTTTTGTTTTTGAGCCCACCCCTGGATTGTACAAGGATATTATTGTGTTTGATTACAGGAGTCTTTATCCGACTATTATTGCCTCTCATAATATCAGCCCTGGAACTTTTAACTGCGAGTGCTGTGAAGGGAAGAATAAGGCTCCTATTGATATGATGGATGTCTGGTTCTGCACAAAGCGAAGAGGTTTTGCCTCTAGCATCATTGAGGATCTGATCACTCGAAGATCCAGGATAAAGGAGATTCAGAAAGAGAAAGATGATGTTTTATTGAATGCAAGGAGCTGGGCTCTGAAGGATCTGGCTAATTCCTTCTGGGGCTACATGGGTTTTTCAGCTGCCCGATGGTATTGTGTTGAGTGTGCTGAATCAATCTTAGGCTGGGCAAGGCACTACATAAAGAATGTTATTGATAAAGCGCAGGAAGCTGGTTTCAAGGTTCTGTATTCTGACACTGATTCTGTCTTTATTGGATTGGGTGATAAAGACAAGAAAGATGCCTTGAAGTTTGTTGAGAATATTAACAGAGATCTTCCTGGAGTCATGGAACTGGAGTATCAGGGATTTTATCCTGGCGGCATCTGGGTCTCTACAAAATCAGGTGAAGGCGGCGCAAAGAAAAAATATGCCTTGATTGATGAAAAAGATCACATCAAGATTGCTGGTTTTGAGACAGTCAGGAGAAATTGGTCTTTTATTGCTAAAGATGTCCAGAAAGAAGTCTTGGGTCTTGTTCTTCGGGAGCAGGATGCCTCTAAGGCTCTTGCTTATGTGCGAAAAGTTGTTGATGACTTGAAAAATGCAAGAATTCCTGTTGAAAAAGTGGCCATTCACACTCAGTTGTCTAAGGATATTGACGATTATGACAGCATCGGCCCTCATGTTGCAGCTGCCCAGAGGATGAAGTCTAAAGGATTGGCTGTCGGTCCTGGCATCTTGATTGAGTATGTTGTAACCAAGGGTGCTGGAAGGATTCGTGATAAAGTCAAGTTAGTTGATGAAGTAAAGCCAGAGGATTATGATGCAGATTACTACATTGACCACCAAATAGTTCCTGGTGTTGAGAAGATTTTTTCTGTTTTAGGCGTCAAGAAAGAAGAGATTTT
>JAHWHC010000057.1 GCA_019323555.1 Candidatus Woesearchaeota archaeon | reverse complement strand
AATGCAGAAAGACTTTGAGAGAAAGAAAATAAAAGAAGTCTACGAAGCAATGGAACCAGAATTTGAATCACTAAAAGGAACAACAGGACTGACATACATCCATTCTGACAAATACCAAGGCTTTGTCACAAATGAGCTGCCCTCATTCTGGACAACAAGCGTAAGCAAGGCGTTTAAAGAGAAATAATTCTCTAAAAAAGAGGAAGAACAGTGATAAACACAGAAGATGCAAAGAAAAACAAGAAACTAATTGACTACGAAGACATAAAAGAAACTGTAATCGCCAATTCTATCAAAAAAATGCAGGAGAACAAGAAAACTAAAGAAAAAGAGCAAGACCGGCTCTTGATGGAATTCTAGTACACTGGCTGGATATTAAACTTAGAAAGTTTTGCAGTGCATTTGTTATTATCACAAACACACCTGCCGCCGCAGTCTAGTGTGCCTTCCCTGCACTCTTCTGTGCAGAAAACATCATCACACTTAGGAGCCTGGTCCTTAGATACGCAGCCAGTTGCGTGACAGCAATCAGACGGGACGCAGTCCTCATCTGAATTGCAAAACCCCGATGCATAGGAGGGAGGTCTAACCACGCAACCAGTTACTGCCAGTAAAATAAAAAATAAAACAAGTGCTCTCATTTGATCCTGTAAGAGACTGCCACTGTAGCCCTGACTTCTATCTGCTCTGGCTCAATTGGCGGTGCTGCTTCTGGCATTCCTCCTACTTTCATAGCCATCATGTCCATCTCAGCCCTGTAAATCCCGCCGTAATTAAATGAAGACTCCTGAACAGCAAGAAGCTCTCCTAAGCTCACGCCCAAACCATCTGCCATTGTCTGAGCCTTCATCTTTGCATTATTCGCAGCATCCTGCAGAGCAACTTTCCTGACTTCCTGCTCCTGCTTCTCACTCAAGCCAAAATTGACTCCGTCAACATTAGTTGCACCTGCATCAACAGCAGCACCAATAAAATCACCAACCTTATCTAAATCAGTTGTCTTTACTTTTATTGTGTGATAAGCCCTGAAGCCTTGTTCAATCTGCTTGTGCTCATCAGGATCCCATTCTGTCCAAGGATACAGATTGTATTGATCTGTCTCAATGTCTTTAGAAGCAATGCCTGCTCTCTTCAAGGCAGACTGCACAGAGGTCATTATCCTGGAATTTTCATCCTGCGCTGCCTGGGCAGTTTCTCCTTTAGTCTCAACTCTTATCCTGATTGTTGCTTCATCAGGCATAACAGTAAGCTCTGCATCACCAGATGCTGTTATCTTAGGTATGCCTTCTCCACCAGGACCAGCCTGAGTAATTGTGATAGGCCTTTGGTACTGTGTGTAAACCAAGGCAAATGTAGCTAATACAATTAAAAGCAAAGCTATACCAAAAAACAGGTGTGGTTTGTTTTCTTTCATAATATCATCCTCCAATGCTTAATATCAAGGTAAAAAGACCGCCATATATAAATACCTTATTTTTTCTTAAGGGATTTGCCTAACTTACTCTTCTTATAGAAATAAATCGCAAGTATCAACAATACCAGCGTCAACACAACAAAACCAATCAATACATAAGGCGGTTGTGAAGATACAACAGCTGCTGCTTCTGGAGCTGATGTTGGAACAGCATTCAGGGCAACTGCTTCTTCTGCTGAATCCATGGCCACCTCTGCCACTGCTTGTTTTGCTGCAAGCATCCTTGTTGGTTCAACTCCGCCAAATGTGGCAACTCTTCCTGCAAAATAATTCCTGGCAGCAATAAATGTTCCTGCAATAGAAGCAAGGAAAAACCCAAGAACAATCCACAGTCTTTTTCTTTCTGGATCAAGAACACATTTAGACTTTTCTGTCAAAGAATAATAAATCCACTTCCTGCCTTCCTCATGTCGTTTAACTAAACCTGCTTTTTCTAGAGCAGATAAATGCTCTTTAGCAGTCGGGACTGATATGTTAAGAACAGCAGAAAGCTCTGACTGAGTGTGTCTCCTCTTATCTAGAGTCTTCAGTATCTTGACTCTTGTTCCAGCAGCCAGTGCCTTGAAAGTATCCTGGTCCAAAACAATCTTTGCTTCATCCATTGCAATACCTAAACATCATGTATTTATTAAGCTTAGGATTTGTTAAGGTCCTAAGCTAAAGGAAGCGAACAAGAGGGATCCTCGTATTTTGCGAGAAGAAGACTTTCGTCTCGACTTTGGCTGGTGGGAGAACAAGGCATGCCCTCTTGCCCGTAAGAATGAATGATATTGATAAATCTCGCATGTTCCACCCCTTTTTTAAGCATAAACCATGATGTAGTATTTAAACATTGTTTTTCACTCCAGACTAAAAACGAAAAGTTTTTATATACACATTATAAAGAAATAGGTAAAGAGGTGAAACCTTGGATAATAGACAAAGCATATTAATTCTCATAGCATTAGTATTAGTTGTTGCTGTTTCTGGCTTTATCCTAAAAACAAGCCTTACAGGACAGTATATCTGCGCAGGAGGATGCCAGCAAGGCGAAGGAATGATACAATACAGCTATCCATCAGAGGCATGCGAATATGTGCCCTGCCAGAACGGACACGCAGAATTCAGCACAACAGTAGGCGGAATGAGCCCCTGGAGCACATACCAGCAGCTAGCAGAGTGCTACTGCCCTGAAAATCCGCAACAAAAAATATACATACCAATGGTGCACCCAATGCCTGGCAAAGGAATGTACCTAACTGATTAAAAATGGAAACAAAACCAATACTAGCAATAACCCTGATTGCAGCAATTGCAATCGCAGGGATGATCATCTTTGTAAACAGTGAAACAACAGGCATGCTGTCTGGACAGCAAAGAATACCATATGCATACGTATATGGAAAACAAGCAAACACAAACCTTTGCGTGTTCATGAAATGCCCTAATGGAGCAACAGGCATGCCACTAGGAATAGAGAGATACACAAACAGGGTATACTGTGCATGTCCTAAAGAACCAATACCATACTATGAAATGCCTGGCTATGTAACAGTAGGTGAGCCGCAATGAACTCAAAAATCGCATTACTAATCCTGCTAATCGTGGCGATAATCGCAGTAGCAGGCCTTGTTCTTTTCTACAAGAGTACAACAGGGGCAGCAACATACCAGCAATTAATTCATAGAAACCCTGAGGTATTCCTGCCATACTACAATGTCTGTGCAAGAGGACCATGCGGAGCACAAGCAGTACAGATAGGAGAGGTGCAGTCAGAAGAGAGTGCTGTCACCAGAACTGCAATCTGCAGCTGCCCTAATGGACAGTCATACCAGATAGATTACAGAAAACCGTATTAAAATGAACTCTGAACAAAGAAGACTGGCATTTATTATTCTAGATGTTGTAGCGATAATAGCAATACTAGGAATCGTGCTATTGGATGACATATCCAGAGGATATGAAAAAAGCGAATTCCAGAAACTCATAACAGGAGGGGCAAATTTCAGAGAAGGAACTGCATGCGATGCAGTAAAATGCAGCACAGTAACAGAACCTGCACAATTCCTGCAAAAAGACCAAAAAGGATACTCCATATGCCAATGCCCTGATGGAAGATTATATTCAATATCCAGTTTTTACGGACAGCCGCCCGAAACTGATTTAAACCAACCCTAATTCTAAATAATTATGCTTAAAGAACTGCCTGAAAAAGCAATTGAAGTGCTGAAGAAAGAGAACATAAAAGAACTAAGACCTGCACAAGAAAAAGCAATAAACGCAGGACTGTTCAAGGGAAAAAACCTTCTAGTGTGCACGCCAACTGCATCTGGAAAGACACTGATAGCAGAGATGGGCGCAGCAAAAACAATACTAGAAGGCAAAGGAAAAGCAATCTACATCGTTCCCCTTGTTGCACTAGCTTCTGAAAAACACAAAGAATTCAAGAGAAAATACGGACACTTATTCAACATTGCATTATCAATCGGAGATTATGACAGCTCTGACAAGCACCTGATTGATGCTGATCTGATAATCTGCACAGCAGAGAAACTGGACAGCCTGATAAGACACCACACCCCCTGGCTGAAATTCGTCAGCTTAGTAGTTATTGATGAAATCCACTTGATGAATGACGTGAGCAGAGGGCCAACACTAGAGATAATCATAACAGTGATGAAAAAATTACTTCCACAAGTTCAATTGATAGGATTGTCAGCAACAATAGGAAACCCGCAGGAACTAGCAGAGTGGCTCAATGCAGAACTAGTTATAGATACCTGGAGACCTGTTCCTTTGCATAAAGGAGTGTATTTACAGGGAGAAGTAGAATTTGAAAAAAATTAGAAATCCTTAAGATTTCTAAATTCACAAAAATCTTGAGATTTTTGCGAAATAAAAAAAATTTATTTGAGCTCTTTTTCTGTGAGATCCAGATGATCCTGCTCAACATCAATCAAAGCCTCAAAAATCTCCTTGACTCTTTCTTCAGTAGCCTCTTCCAGGAAATTTTTGTAATGAGCAATAGCATTTGTCTCAAGCTCTGCAGTCTTCTTTAAGGATTCTTCCCGGTCTTCTGTGCAGAGATCTTTTATCAACTCAATCTTACAACCAGGATCTTTGCCAATAAGTTTGCCAAGCAGTTCTGCGTGCTCTAGCTCGACTTTAGAGAGCACTTTCATCATTCCAACAATAAACTCGTCTTTAGAGCGCTTTCTCATGCAATGATAAATCTTTGCTGCATTTACCTCAAGATTATACGCAAACTCAACATTTTTCCTAGATATCTCAGTCAATTCAGGAATCTTTGGCTCTACATACTCCTTAGCATCAACAAGCCATTTGACAGGAGCACCGCAGTAAGGGCAGTGTGTCGGCTTAGAATTACCCACATATGCTTCTCCGCATATTTTACATCTAAAAACTTGAACCATGTTAAAAACCTCCAAATAAAAAAATAAAAAATTAAATTTTTATTTTCTTTGCATACTTGCCAATTATTGGCAACGGCTTTTCCTTGCCTGTAACAGCATTGATTATACCAATAATGGTCATTATCACCATGATAACCCACCAAACTGGCAACAGGCCCCAGCCAAGGAATGGTATGAAAACAAGTATCACCCATCCAATCATGTACACAATAAACAAAACAAGTGACTGCTTTGCGTGGTACATAGCAAACTTATTGTCTTTCTTTGCCAAAAGCACAATCAAGAAACCGATTATGCTAAGCAAATACGCCAGAAACGCAAATATTTTTCCTTCTTCCATCTCTTTAGACATGTATATTACCCCCTTTCGTGATATAGAGAAAATGAAGTAAATCCTTTATAAACTTTACTAAAATCACAGGAGTGATTTTAGAACTTGCCAAAAAAGGGTTTTGCCAGGTTACGAAAATAATGTTGCAAGAAGCTTTTCCTTGTCAAAAGGAGCTAGATCAGGATATTCCTGGCCAACACCCATATACAAAATAGGCTTCTTGGTGACATAAGAAACACTGATAGCAGCGCCGCCTTTTTCATCAACATCTGCCTTTGAAAGAATGATGCCATCAATGCCAACAGCCTCATCAAACTTCTGCGCCTGCTCTGTGCAGTCATTGCCAGTTATTGATTCACCAACAAATATGATCAAATCAGGCTTAGAGACCCTTACAATCTTTTTCATCTCCTCAACAAGATTATGATCAGAGTGAAGTCTTCCAGCAGTGTCAATCAAGACAACATCCTTATTCTTTGCCTCTGCATGTTTAACAGCATCAAAAGCAACAGCAGCTGCATCAGCGCCGTAATCATGCTTTATGAGCTTTATGCCCAACTTATCTGCATGCAGCTGCAGCTGATCAATCGCAGCAGCCCTGAAAGTGTCTGCAGCAGCAAGAACAACAGAAGCATTGTTTTTCAAGAACATATTCGCAACTTTTGCAATTGAAGTTGTCTTTCCAGAACCATTGATCCCAACAAAGCAGATAACCAACGGCTTTTTTTCTTTTAATTTAGCAAGCAGATCAATCTGCTCAACATCAAACAACTCACTGACAGATTTTTTCAAGGAATTAATGACTGTTTCCTCAACTTTGCCCCTAGGAATATTAGATGTAGTAAGAACTTCCTTAAGATCTGCCTTGATTTTCTCAATAACCTCAACAGCGACATTATTTTCAAGCATCGCAAGCTCTAAATCCCAGAACAAATCATCAAATTGAGACTCAGAAATCTTTTTAGTGGTAATTTTTTCAGTGATAAATGAAAAGAATCCTTTTTTCTTAGGCTCTTCTTTTGGTTCTTCTGTAACAACAGGTTTTTCAACTTTTGGTTCTGGCTTTTTTTCAACTTTTGGCTTTGGAACTTCCTTAGGTTTCTCTACAGGCTTAAGTTTTTCAACTTTTGGCGCTGGTTTTGGTTTTTCTTCAACCTTTGGAGCTTCCTTAACTTCTTCAACAACTTCCTCAATTATTTCAGGAATTTCTTCTTCAATAATCTCTGGAATCTCTTCCTCAACTTTTTCTTCAACAACTTCCTCTTTTATTTCTTCTTTAACTTCTTCAACTTTTTCTTCAGGCTCTTCTACTTTCTCTTCAACAACTTCCTCTTTTATTTCTTCTTTAGGTTCTTCAACCTTTTCCTCAATCTTGACTTCCTCTGGCTTTACTTCTACTTCTTTCTTTATCTCAATCTCTTCTTCAGGAGCCTCTTCCTCAACTTTCTTTGTAAACCTGCTGAGTGCTCCCTTAAGCTTGTCTTTCAGAAAACCAAACATATTCTTATTCTCCTTTCATCAAGTCTGCCTGAAGCTGCTGCATCTTGTTTGCAAACTTCGTGAAGTTGTCCACAAGATCCTTCTTCACTTTTTCCAGCTCTGCAATCTGCTTTTTCAGCATCTCCTGCACCTCTGGAACAGACTTATTTACAGTTGTATTGCCGCCGACATTGACAAGCAATTCCTTGTTATCCTGAATCTTTGCCTTTACAAAAATACCAGAGCTCAATGGAACCAAGATATCTGAGCCAGGCTCAACCTTTGATATGTTTCCAAGCGCGTCTATTACAAACTCAACTTCCATTGCCTGCTGCTCAACTGCATGCAGCTGCTGCTGAATCTGCTTTAACTGCTGGTCAAGCATCTGCATCTCCATGTATTTCTGCTGCATTACTTGAGCATCTTCTTCTTTCTTAGCCATAATATCACTCCAGTTTCTTCAACAATTTCTCTAGATAATGTTTATATTCATGTTCTCCCTTTAAAAAACTTAGGGGCATTCCAACAAATAAGCTCTTCTGTTTCTTCTCGAGATTAGCAATCTCGTGCTTAACCATCTCTCTTAAGACCATCTTATCATCCTTGGTTAGTGTCATTCTTTTCACCACCTCTTAATTTAATATTTATTTCACCAAAATGCTCTTTTTGCTCTAGATGAATTTTATCCTCATTAAACAAATGCAAAAGCGGAATAAAAGTGTAAACATGATCATTTCTTGATTCAGAAGGCACCAACTCGCTGAAAGCAATCTGCTCTTCTTTTCTTGACTTAAACAAACCAAGGATTTTTCCATATACCCCCTTGATTGCATCACCTATGTCAAACTTTTTCTCAGGAATCTTTACATTAGACTCCCTGATTGAATTAAACACCCTTCTTTTCTTGACTTCAAGTGCCTGCTCAAGAGCCTTCACCAAATCATAGACAGAAACTTTTCTTTTTCTCGGCTGAGGAGTTCTTGGCATGAGTTCAATTCCTTCATACATGGCACGCTCCTCGCCCCTTCTTAGTTCATCAGCAAGACCGTCATAAAATTCATCTTCGTCCACATCTGTTGCAGCCAGCAGCCTGTCAAACTCATTCAGGTCTTCCCCGACCAATCTCTTTGACTTTATCTTCAAAAGAATAGCTGCAGCAAGCAAAACCTTGCCGCTCACTTTCAGGTCCATCTGCTTCAGCTCTTTCAAGCGCTCAATGTATTTCTGCGACAATAAAGAGACATTGACGTTCCAGGGATCCATCTCTTCCTTACGTATAAGGTCATAGATGATAGCCTTCCAGCTAATCTCATTCTCCTCAACAAGCATCTGAAAAAGCTTATCTTCCATAGAATTTACTATTAATATATACTATATAAAACTTATTGAAGAAAAAAGAAAAAAATATCACCAGCGCAATGCAGGGCATTGAACAGGCGTGCCTTCTCTTATCAAGCAGAAATTAATGCTGTACTCTCCGTATATCTTGCCATTGACATTACAGCATACACGCGGGCAGTTTGCCACAACTCCGCGCAAATCAATGCATGCAGCGTCATTTTCAACCGCAGTGTAAACAAATTCACCGCGCAGATTCTTGACTGCACAGCATATCTTTGCAGACTGAAGCTTATACACTTCCTGCTCTCTTGCAGGCATCTGATATGCTTGTCCGCTTGTCTCACACCCTATTAAGATAAGGCAAAAAACAAGCAGTATAGGTATTGCGAATCTCATCATTGCACCCTCATTGATAATGGCTGTCCGCCATTTTTCAAGCAGGAAGTCCAGGTATATTCAGATGTTGGCTTGTTACCTTCATAACAGCATGTAAATTCAAAACCCCACTGCATAGCTCTTCCGCCTGAAGCAAAACAATTGCTTACTGCAGGATCTCCTGAACTGCCACAGACAGTTTCGCAGCGAAGCTCACAGCAAACTGGTGCTGGTGTCGGCGTAGGAATCATCTGCACAGGCTGTTCATAAGCAGGCCGGTATGCGATGTCATCTCTTGCAGGGTAGCCCTGCGGCCCTCTGATAGCTTCTCCTGTCATACAGCCGACCAGGACAGCCAAGCATGCCAGCACTAAAGTTGTTAAAAGTATTTTCCTCATTTTTATCACCTATTTATCTACAAGGAACAACACGTCCTCCTCTTGAACGGCAGTCATAGAAAGTAAATGATTCCACGATATTGCCCTTAATCTCTCCACCAATCTCACAGCAGGTAGGGATTGTTCCTGGCTTTGCAAGCCTTCCGCCCTGCGTCAAGCAAGTCTCTATCTCTTGAGGAGTTTCACAATAAAGCTTGTCTCCAAGCACACAGCACATATTCACCGGGTAAAATACTGCCCGAGGCTGGTACTCTGGAACATAAACCGTGTCTGTGCTTCCAGGATATCTGCCGTAAACAGCAGCACCTGACTTGCAGCCAATAGCAAACAAAGCTATACAAACAAGAAATGTAAGCAAGATCAATCTTCGCATCTTATCACCTTTTTTGGTATTAAGATGTCTACAGACCTTCTATTATATAAACATTACTCTTGTCATAGCACTGAACAGTAAACCTTT
>JAHWHC010000056.1 GCA_019323555.1 Candidatus Woesearchaeota archaeon | reverse complement strand
TTCTACAGAAGAAAGGGAAGAGGAAGCGCAAAACTTATAAATCACCGTCAAACAAGATAATAAAATGGCAGACCAAGTAATAGACGTATTGATTGAAGGCGGAAAAGCAACAGCTGCACCGCCATTAGGACCTGCACTAGGACCTGCAGGAGTGAACATAGGGCAGGTAGTTGCAGAGATCAATAAGAAGACAGAAGCATTCAAGGGAATGAAAGTTCCTGTCAAAGTCACTGTCAAGAGCGACAAATCATTCACTATTACTGTCGGTACGCCGCCTGTTTCTGCATTAGTCAAAAAAGAGGCAGGAGTAGAGAAATGCGCTGCAAACCCATTGACAGACAAAGTTGCAGACATAAAGATTGAACAGGTAATCAAGATCGCAAAGATGAAAGAAGATGCCCTGCTTGGAAAAGACATGGTATCCAAAGTCAAGGAGATAATCGGCTCATGCGACAGCATGGGAGTGATGGTAGAGGGCAAGCAGGCAAGAGAGATCATCGCAGACATCAACAAAGGAGAATTTGTAGAGAAGATCAAATCAGGAAAAACAGAGCTAAGCGCAGAAGAGCTAAAGGCATTAGCTGCAGAGAAAAAGAAACTGCAGGAAGACCTAGAGAAGAGAAGAAAAGAGTACGAGACAAAAGCAAAAGACACAATCTCAAAGATGGAAGGAAAGCCAAGAGGAGAGATCAAAGCAAAACTAATCGAGGCAGGAATCCCATCAGCATTGATAGAAGAACTGCTGCCAGCAGAAACAAAAGAGGGTGCAAAGCCTGCAGCAGGCGGTGCAAAACCAGCAGCTGGCGCAAAAGCACCTGCCAAGAAATAAAGAGGTGCATTGATGGAAAAAGGGCAAGCAGCAATAGAATTTCTATTAACTTATGGCTGGGTAATTCTAGTATTCCTAGTTGCAATAGGAGCGCTTCTTTATTTTGGATTCCTGAGCCCAGAGACATTTGGGCAGGAACAGTGTGAAATAATACCTGGCCTGGACTGCAAAGACGTAAGAGCAGCAGGCAGTGAATTGACATTAGTCCTTGAAAACAATATGGGACAGGACGTGTTTATACAGAAAATAAGCGACCCAGAAGGGGCGTGCTCATTAGGGGAAGGCAAAGAGATCAAGAACAGCGAGCAAGAGACCTTTGTGATTTCTGGCTGCAAGTACGGCTCTAAAGGCGAAAGATTAAAGACAGAGCTAGACTTTGAATACCAAAGCTCAACAGGCCTGGATCATACAGAAAAAGCAGGGATAATAACGTATATTGAATAATTCTTCAGTCGAAAGATATTTATACTATAAAGCTAAATTTTATATAAATGAGTTTAAAAACAGTGGTGATAGGCACGCTAGGACTAGGTATATTAGTGACTGCCTTAGCTATACTGCTGAGTTTTACATCAGGAGAGAGCCAGACACCAGAACTCATACCGACAATAGTCAAGCTGTATCAAGACAGGGATAATTCTGTAGAGAAAGCAAAAGACATAACAAAAATAGATGATATCATCACAGACATGGATGATACTTCAGTATCAGATGCTTGGTACTCCATGCTGGATTGTTTAAAAGAGGCCTGCGTCCCAGATGATTACTTTAACTTCATCATGATCGTGATAAATGAGAAAAGCCATGAGATCAAATATAGCAATTTGTTGACGAATATCCTAATAACACAAAGATACTGGGGAACAGAGAACATAGTCGAATTTTCAAAAGCACTGACTGCAGCAAACACAGACATTGAAGCACTCCATGACAAAGCACTATCCTCCAAATGGCAGGAAGTAGTTGACTGCAATGGAGTGTGCCCTGAAAAAGACGACCTATTCTTCCAGATGATAGGTCTGTTAGCATAATGAAAAGAATAATCGAAGAAGCTGATAAAGCAAGAATAAGATTTGTCAAGGTAGAATTCGCAGTCTTGATGATATGCCTTGTATTGTTAGCTCTTGTTTTTTCTAGGCCAGAAATAGTGGGGTATGCAAGCACCAATGTACACAGCCAAGACTTGAATCTGGTTGTTGAACAGAGCCAGAGATTTTATCTGCGGTCTTTAGTTCCTGAACCAGTTCATTTAACATCCCTGACAATAAGCGGAGAGATAGTGGGCAAAGGGACTGTATCAATATACCTGGATAATGAAAACGGAAGAAGAAATATTGTCTATAAAAATATCAAAAGAAAAGACAGCACTCACAACAGGATAACAGGAGTAAGCATAATGGGAGGAAGCCTGACTGGAAACTCAATCCAGACAGAAGATGAAAACCCTGTTCTTGACTTGCTAGAAGGGCCTGTTTTGTCAGGATATGAATTCTTACACCCAAACTATAATACTGTTGCAGGAGAATTTCATCATGTATGTGTAGAATCCTGTTTATTACAAGCAAGAACATTTGAGGGATACAGGTTTGCAATAGACTTCTTTATAGAGCCAGGAACAAAAATTAAAATAAAAGAGATAGTTTATACCACACTAGAGGATCTTTAGGTTAGTTTTTTAAATCCAACTATTATTTCTTAACAGTATGAGCAAGAAACTAATCAGTGAGCTGATAGATGCACTAAAACAGAAGAAACTGTCTAGAGAGAAACTGTCTAAGATAAAGAATAAACTATGCAAGAAGTATGGTGTCAGGCAGCCTCCAACAGACATAGAAGTATTGTTGCATGCAAGCCCTTCAGATATTCAAAAGATGAATCTTGTTGTAAAACCAATGAGAACGCAGTCAGGGGTTGCAGTGGTTGCAATCATGAGCTATCCTTTTTCTTGCAAACATGGGAAATGCCTGTATTGCCCTGGAGGACCATCCAGCTTTTTTGGAGATGTTCCGCAGAGCTACACTGGAAAAGAACCAGCAACAATGCGGGCTATACGCAATAAATATGACGCGTATCTACAGGTTTTTAATAGATTAGAGCAGTATATCGCGTTAGGGCACATGCCTGACAAGATAGAATTGATAATAATGGGGGGCACGTTTCCTAGTTTTGAGCCTAAATATCAAGAAGAGTTTATTACTTATGCATTAAAGGCAATGAATGATTTTGGGCAGGAATTTTTTTCTAATGGTGAATTGGACTTTTTGAAGTATAAGGAGTTTTTTGAGATGCCTGGGGATATGCGCGATGATGAAAGAGTTAAAAGAATTCAGGAAAGAATGCTAAAATTAAGAGGGAAGTCTAGCTTAATTAAAGAGCAGAAGAGAAATGAAACAGGAAAAATAAGATGCGTTGCAATGTGCCTGGAGACAAGACCAGACTATTGCTTTGAGAAAGAGATTAGTGAGATGCTAAAACTAGGGGGGACAAGAATTGAATTAGGTGTGCAGACTGTTTTTGAGGATGTTATGCGCAAAATCAAAAGAGGACATAGTGTAAAAGACGCTGTAAAAGCAACGCAGTTGATGAAAGATTCCTTTCTGAAAGTAGGGTATCACATGATGCCTGGACTGCCTGGATCTGATTCTAAAAAAGATGTTGAAATGTTTAAAGAACTTTTTGAAAACCCTGATTTTATGCCAGACGCACTTAAGATTTATCCTTGCATGGTCATAGAAGGGACAGAACTGTATGATCTATGGAAGGCTAAGAAGTATAAGCCGCTGACGACTTCTGTTGCTGCAAAAATAATAGCTCAGGCAAAGAAGTATATTCCTACATACTGCCGGGTGATGCGAGTACAGAGAGACATTCCAACAACAATGATTTCTGCAGGTGTGGATAGGACTAATTTAAGACAGTATGTTTCCAAGATATTGAAGGACAAGAAAGTAAAATGTAACTGTATTAGATGCAGGGAGCCAAAAGGGCGCGCAATTGATTTTTCTAAAGTTGAAATAAAAAGAATGGATTACTCTGCAAGCAAGGGCAAAGAAGTTTTTATTTCTGCAGAAGTTGGAGACACTTTGTTAGGATTTTGTCGTCTAAGAATTCCTCACAAGCCATTTAGGCCAGAGATTACCAAGAAAAGTGCGGGGATAAGAGAGTTGCATGTCTATGGAACTGCAGTTCCAGTGGGTGAGAAAGGAGAAGCACTGCAGCATAAGGGCTTAGGCAAAAAATTAATGCTTGAAGCAGAGAGAATTGCAAAAGAAGAGTTTAAATGTGACAAAATGCTGGTCATATCTGGCATTGGAGTTAGAGAGTATTACAAAAAGCTAGGATATAAAAAGGATGGCGTGTATGTTTCTAAGAAGATTTAACTGATTCTGCTTGATTG
>JAHWHC010000055.1 GCA_019323555.1 Candidatus Woesearchaeota archaeon | reverse complement strand
GTTTATGTAAAAGAATATGTTGAATTTAAAAATGTTTTGTTGGGATAAATTTAAATACAGTAATATCTAGTTCTCTTGTATGGATGAAAAAAAGATGGTGCTGCTGATTTTTGGCCTAGTTTTACTTGTTGCTTTAATTGGATTGATTTTATTCTACCGGTCAGCAAACACAGGCGAGTTAAGCATTCAATTGCCTGTTAATATCAAGCCAAGTAAGACAACAAGGCAGGCGCCTGCAAAAGTTGTGTATGCCCGGACTAGCAGAGAACCTGCTGAAGAAGAAGCCAAAAAAGAAATAAAAGCAGTTAAAACAGAGTCTATGGAGAACTGCTGCATATGGAAAAACACAGGCATGGTTTTTCACATATCTCCTCCTACTGTTGAATACTTTAAGTATCCTTCTGCAAAAGTCGGCTCAGATGAACTGTTTAGCAAAAGTGACTTAGGCTTTATCACAAAACCATATTTCTATAATACTGAAGGCCTTTGTGTTAAAGGCGGAACATCAGAGAACACAATGGCAGGCACTCCTTTGTGCATACATTCATATAAGAGCATTAAACTGCCTGCTCAGGCAGGTCTGATTTGTTATGATGGCCGCTGGTGGTTAACAGGAGGAATTTGCGGCGAGTTGCCTGTTCCAGATCAAACTTCAGCTGTGCCAGAACTCTAAACTTACCTAAATGCCTTGCTTACTCTTGTTGTCCAGAATGAGGGCAGCTCATTTGTCACAAAGCCTTGGTATTTGTCAGAATGGATGTATGTCAGTCCTGTTGTTCCTTTTAGTGATTCAAATTCTGGTTCCATTGCTTCGTAGACTTCTTTTATTTTCTTTCTCTCAAAGTCTTTCTGCATTAATGAAGATGGTTTCATCACTAAGAAATCTGCTTGTCTCAAGACATTTACTTCTAGGTTTGAGCTGTTTTGTGTTATGAACAATACACTTATGTTCTTGTGTCTTGCTATCATCAATAAAGAGGACAATAATTGGTTTGCATTTGACATTGATTTTCTTGAGCTGAAGCTTATTCCGCTTTCATCAATCAATACTATTGAGTCGTTCTCTACCTCTTCTGGTGTCTCTGCTACTTTTATCCAGTTTGGCATGTCTTTTGCATTAAAGCCGATTGCATAGACTTGTTTTCCTGTCTTTGCATGGGCGTTTTCCAGCAGCTTTAGTCCTATTGCGCTTTTTCCTGTGCCTCTTGCCCCAAGGATTATGCCTATTGTGCTGTCTGAATTATGGAAGAAGTTCTCAAATGTTGTTGGTTTTCCTTTTATTGGCTTTATGTCTTTTAGCCCTGTGTATTTTGCTGTGGTTTTTGGCCGGTTTTTTGTTTTTTCTTTCTTTGTCTCTGCTTTTTCTGCTCTTTTTTCATTGACTTTTTTGCTTGTGAATAATATTGCAGAGCCTATTCCGTCAAAGAAATTGTAGACTCCCTTGAGCATGTACATTACTGCTGTGCTCGTGAATATCAGGGTCTTTCCTATTGCATTTATTGCTCCGCCCTTCTTCTTTTTTGCCATGAAATCCCACTAGCTGTTGGTTATATTTATAGATATCGTTTTATGCTGCTGCTCTCTTTGTGTATGCCATCTCCATTAATTTCTGGCCATATTGCTGTATTGTGCCCAGGTCTGTTATTATTCTTAATAAGCCAGCTTCTATGATTTTTCTTTCCTTGAACTGTGTCAGGTGGTTCTGTACGGTTTTTAGAAGAAAATGCGCTTGCGCTCTTGCTGCAGCCGCAGTATTCAATACATCAACGATGCTTGCAGGCAGCTTGCTTACTGCCTTGCCAAGGTTCGCTATGCTGCCGTGCAGTGCTCTTGCTTTTTTGAGAAAGTCAATTACTGCAAAGTCTGTTGTTCCTGCAGGTATTCTTAATGCGCCTCTTATCAGGATCTCTCCTGCCTTGGGATCTTGATATATCTGCGCTTCCTCTAGCTCATTAATGGTTAATCTATATTTGTCTTCTAGATATCCTTCTGTGCTTGCGATTATGCTGATTATCTCTTCCCAGATATTTTGGTTTGCTTCGCTTATTATGCTTAACAATTGTGCTTGTTCGTTTGGCATGTGCTTGCTTTAGAATCTGCAGTATTTAATTTTTTCTGTTTAATTCTATTTTTTTAATTTTTAGAACGCCGTGGTGGTCAGAGTATTCTTTTTCTGTCTCAACTAATTCTATTTTTTTCTTATGAATAGGGGAATCAACAACTAAAGTTTCAAATTCTCCGCCCTCTCCTGCTACATTGATTTTGTATTCTTTCTCTAGTTTTTCCATCTCTTTTAAGGTGCTTTCATCTAGTTTTCTTCCTAGCCAGGATTCATCCAATGGATAAGCAGCGATTCCAGTGATAATAATCTCAAAACCATCATTGATCAGGTCTTTTAGAAGCTGCATCTGATTGATGTTCCATAATGGATTTATTGCTTTCAAGCTTAAATCATCACAAATTTTCTGTATCCTTGATGCCTGGTATGTTGATGCAACTGCTCCTGTAACAATTCCTTCAATCTGGTATTTTTCTTTAGCTTCTTCAATCGCTTTCTGCAAATCCGTTAGCTCCTCTTCTTTTACACCTTTTGTCTCAACAAGAATTAATGGAATTCCTAAAGCCTCTGCCTGCTTCTCAATATGCTCAAAAGCAGGAACATGAAACATGTAAGACTCAGGATTCAATGACTTCAAGGCTATCAAACAAACTACTTCATGTTCTCTCATAGCCTTGTAGATAGCATACGTGCTGTCTTTTCCTCCTGAAAATAATGCTCCTAGTTTCATGAGAAAGAGTTGTGTTTGAAGTTATTTAAAGGTTTGGGACTTTTTTCTGTGAGACTTTCCTTTCTTTGGTTTTTTTGCGCGTAATACCCACCAGATCAGGAATATTAAAATCAGTACAACTCCTGCAATTAGCCAGGTAGTGGTTGGTATGCCTTCTTTTGGTCTCTGGATCAGTTCTTGTATAGGTGGCAGAGCCTCTAATTTTTCTGCGCAGTCTTGCGGGCAGGATTCAATGCTTTCTGGAAAGCCGCAGTGTCCGTCTCCGCATGTTGTTTCACTGAAGTCAAGGCCCATTAAGTCAGTCACTTCTACCTCTCTTCCGTCAACAATGCAGACAGCGCAGGTGTCTGTCATGAAAATCATGCATTTTTCTGGGTCGCTTGTGATTTTTTGTTCATATCCTTGTGCTGTGCAATAACTGTATTCTGGAGCAGCTTTGCCTTGCAGGAATTTCCAGTCTCCGACTTCTTGGCCATTTGGAAGCTTGCAGAGTCCTTCTTCTCCGTCTGGCGTCATTCTTACTGTATACTCATATCCCATTGTATTGCAATAATCTGCAGCAGGATTTCTTAGTGCAGATACTGTCTGCAGGCATAAAATAGTTGAAAGCAGCAATATTATCAGTAGGTATTTTGTTTTCATTTTATATCAAATCCGTTTACAGATCTGTATTCACTCATTTTGTCTTGTCCTGGGCTGTACACGCCCCATGGCCAGTATAATTCGTTTTTAAGGTCGCTGTAGTCATGTCCTGAGTAAGGGATGTATCCAAAGCCTTTGTTGCCCCAGCCTGTTCCCCAGCTGTTCTTGACTATCCAGGATTGTTTAGAGTCATCCCATCCAATAAACATAACCACGTGTTTCCAGTTCTTTGAGCCTGCAGTAAGAGGCCCTTTGCACACTATTGCTCTTTTTATTGTTGGGATGTCATTAGCTACATGTCCGTATGTTTGAATATACCATAATCGGTCTTTAAAGTCATCACAAAGATAGCAAGAGCCAGGATAAGAGCAGGTGTTTTCATATTTGCATTTTTCTTCGCAGAGATATTCTGAACCGCCCTGGTATCTTACATTCTTGTATATGCATTTCTGTGATTTATAGGGATAGCATGCTTCTGAAACTATTCCTTGGTTCTGCACAAAATCATATGCATGGCCTGCAAAACCGCCGAAACAAGTCCCTTCATGGCCGCAGTCAGAGACAAGATTTTGTTCAGAAAGGTCTATGTTGACTGGTTTGCCTTGCTCAATGTTGTGTCTTGCTTCTATTGCACCTAGAGTAGCAAATGCCCAGCATGATCCGCACATTGCCTGGTTCTTTACAGAGCTTACCCAGTTCTGTCCATCCCTGTTTCTCCAGTCAAACTTGCTTGGCAGCACTTTTGCTGTGCAAAGGTCGCAAGGAGGGCACTGTCCGCCGCAGTCTATTCCATCTTCATTTGTAGATTGGATTGTGTCATTGCAGTCGCATAAATCCCCCTCGCCATCATTATCAGAATCTAATTGGCCTGGGTTTATGATGCCTGGGCAGTTATCGATATCTTCGCATGTTCCATCGCCGTCTCTATCGTTTGTAAAATCCTTTGGGCAGGGATCTCTTGAGTCTGGTATGCCGTCATTATCTGTATCTGGTTCTTCTCTTTCTGTTGCGCATGCTGTTCCAGCTGTGTTGCATCCTGCAGAGCATTTTGCAGTGTATGCATATGCGCACTGTTTTATGAAGGGGCTGTATGATCCTCCATAATAATATAGGTCATATTTGCAGAAGTCAGGGCATTTTTCTGTCAGAGTAGGAGGAGGTCCTGTTGGTTCTGGCACCTGCGGTTCTGTTGTTGTCACTTGTCTCTCTGGTGCAGAAGCGCATACATCGTCTGCGCATCCGTATCTGCAGTCAGTAGTTTGATAATCACATTTTCCAGCGCGCACGCTGAAATACCCGTCATGATAATAAACACTGTTTTTACAATAATCAGAACAAGAAAGCGTTCTTAAATCTGCTGCATAGACAAGAGCAGAGAATAAGACTAACGCAAGTAATATTATTATCACGCTCTTTTTCATAACAGGAAACTAGAACTATCTATATAAAAATGTTTCCTTAATAATAGAACGCCGACGCCCGGATTTGAACCGGGATATCCTTGCGGAAACGGGATTTCTTGGAAAAGGCCCCTTTTCCAAGAATTTGGAACGGGTTCCAATTTTCCAGTCCCGCGCAGTACCAGGTTGTGCCACGTCGGCATAAAAAATAGTGGCGGCGCCGAGATTTGAACTCGGGACCCCTGCGTTGCACTGCTTTCTTAATCATAGGTCAGAGACCTCATCGCTCAAGAAAAGCATTCATGAGCGCAGTACTATACCAGGCTAAGCTACGCCGCCATTACGACATTAAAATTAGAAGGCCTTTTTAAAAGTTATCATTCCAGGGAATTTTTTATGGCCTGGTGTATCTCATTCATCTCTTCTTCAGTTAATTTCTGGTGAGGCCAGGTCTTAAGGCCGTCATTGTTGAATCTTGGTATTATGTGCAGATGGAAGTGAAACACTGCCTGTCCTGCTGCTGCTCCGTTGTTCTGCGTGACATTGAACCCGTCTGCTTTTGTTGCTTCTTTAACTGCTTTTGAGACTTTTTTTGCTGTTTTAGCAAGCTCTGCTAGTGTATCATCAGGCATGTCTAATATATCTGCATGATGCTCTTTTGGTATTATCAGAGTGTGTCCTTTGTGCACAGGCATTATGTCAAGAAATGCGAGTATTTTGTCATTCTCATAAACTTTCTGGCAAGGAATTTCCCCTTTTACAATCTTGCAGAATATACAGTCTTCCATATTACTCACCTCAAATTTTCAATTTGAGACCAGCAGAAACTTTGTTTCTGCGCTGCCTCAATGTTTTTTTGAACCACTCTACTGCAGGCGCTATTGCTTTTTTGTCAAAAATGTGTCCTTCATCAACTGTTTGCAGCTGTGCTCCTGCTGCTTTTGCAAGTGCTTTTGCTTGGCTCATGCCTACCGCATAATCTTTTGTTCCATGTATTACCAGGAAAGGAATCTTTATTTTTTTGGCATAAGTGAGAATATTATATTTTTTGAAGTCTTTAAAGAAGGAATACTTCAGCGTGCCTCCTTCTAAATGTAACGCATCTGTTTTTTGCCATTTTTTGATATTGCTCTTGCCTGCCGTGCTCATTGGCTTTTCCATGTCTACCACTGCTGCTATCACTGCTGCGCTTTTTATTCTGCTGTCTGTTGCTGCCTCTATTACAGTCACTGTTCCTGCTAGAGAATGTCCGATTAGCCCCAGCTTTTTTCTGTCCACTTTTCCAAGAGAATACATTGCAACTATTGCTGCTTTGACATCATTCACTTCTTGAGTGAGTGTTGTATCTGCATAGTCTCCTTCGCTTTTTCCGTGGCCTGTAAAATCAAATCTTAGAACAACGAATCCTTCTTTATATAGCGCCTCTGCAAGGTCCACTTTGTTTTGTGCGTCTTTATTGCCGCCCAAACCATGGCACACGATAATAGCAGAATACTTCAGTTTGTATTTTTCTTCAGGAACATAAAGGTCGCCTCTTAGTGTCTGTCCTTTGTTGTTCTTGAAGCTTATTTCTTTTTTCATGGTAGAACAGTATGTAGTTCTGTAAGGTCCTTTATCTTTTCAGGCCACTCTCTTGAGCCTTTTCTGTCTACTAGAATTGCTTTTATTCCTGCATTCTTTGCTCCCTCTATGTCTGTTGGGATGCTGTCTCCTACCATCAATGCATTTTCTTTCTTTACTTTCAGCTTTTTGAGCGTGTTCTCAAACATTTCTTTGTCTGTTTTCAGGTTGCCTGTCTGCCAGCTTAATTCAATTGCATCAAAGTATTTTCCTAAGCCGAATTTTTCAATCACAGGCTCTACAGAGTTATTTGGAGAATTTGATATTATTGCCAGCTTGTATTTTTTCTTTTTCAGTTCTTCCAGTACAGCTATTGTCTCTGGATATAATTGCGCCAGCAGTTTGTTCTTGTTCCATACCCCTATTAATTTGTCGATTATGAATGGTCTTGGCTCTATGTTGAATGCCTGGCACACCTCTGTGAAGGCGCTGGTCTGGTCTTCATGAGGTTTTGTCATTAGCACGCCCTCTATTTTGATGACAAAATCAGAGAATTTCATTCTCACTCTGAGTATGTTATATGTCTGTCTCAGCGGAGAATAAGTGCCATTTTCTGCCAAAGTTCCCCAAAAATCAAATAATATTGCTTTTGCCATTTTCCCCCTAATACACTATGGAATACTTATCCTTTAAAAAGGTATCGATATAAAAGTATGGACTGGGCGGGACTTTCAGAAAGGAACTCTGCAGTCCCTCACGTTTGAACCCGCAGCCTCTCCGCTGCCAGCGGAGCGTTCTACCAGGTTGAACTACCAGCCCATAATCTTCAAAAATACCGAATTTTATTTATAAAACCTCTGCTTTTATGCCTAAATATGAAGATAGTAGAGACCCGGGTGCTGTATTCCGCTAGTGTGATGAAGCTGATTTTCACAGAGTGGATGGACACTCTTGCCTTCTTGATGAATGCTAAGGTATACAAGCTGATGAGCAAGGGTAAATTGATTTCTATCTGCTGCATCAAGGATTTTGGTAAGATCATAGAGCTTGGTGTTGTAATAACAACAAAAAAGCACAGGGGAAAAGGCAGAATGGGTGTGTTATTGAAGCATGTGCTTAAGCAGTATGGCACGCTGTATCTGATTTGCTTGTGTAATCTTGAGAGCTACTACAAGAAGTTTGGTTTTAAGAAAATCAGCAAAGCTCCCTGGCAGTTGAGTTACAGGGCAGGCCTGTATAATTTCTTTGCAAGATTATTTGGTTGGGAAAGGATTGTTTATATGAAGAGAAAATAGCTTTTACTTTCTTACTGCCAGGCGGATGTCTCCGTCATTGACTGTCTTTCTTCCTGCGTGTTTTGAGATCTTTACTGCTTGGCTGGCTATGTCTAGTGCTTTATCTTCTATTATTTCAACAAGAACGTCTAGTGCTCCTGAACTAATCCTCTGCGCACCTGCCTGCATCATTATTCTTGCAAGAGGTGCTTTAGGAATAGTCGTGGCTCTCTTAACTGCCATGATTATAAGATCCCCCTTTGGTCTTTGGTAAGGTATTTAAAAATGAACTTATTTATATATCTTTCTAAAAAGCATCATTATTTCAATTTCTGCAGATATCTCACTGCTTCCAGCAAAGCAACACATCCCTCTCCTGCTGCAACAATTATCTGTTTCTCCACGCCGTCATTCACGTCTCCTGCTGCAAATATTCCTGGAACAGAGGATTGCATCTCTTTGTTTGTGATGATCTCGCCTTTTTCATTTTTTTCAACAATGTCGATGAATTGCGTGTTTGGTATTAATCCTATCTCTATGAATACTCCGTCTACTTTTATGCTGTTTTTCTTTTTGTTTTGCTCAAAGTCTATTCCTTTGACAAACTTGTCCCCTGTTATTGCTTTTGTGTCTGCTTTTGTTATGATTTCCAGGTTTTTCATTGCTTTTATCTTGTCTAGAAGAACTGGTTCTCCCTGCACTTTGTCTCCAAAAATCAGCATGTAGATTTTCTTGGCATATTTTTCAAGTATCATTGCTGCCTCTATTGCAGAATTGCCTCCGCCAATTACAGCAACTGTCTTTCCTTTGTATAATGGAGCGTCGCAGGTTGCGCAGTATGTAACGCCTTTGCCGTATAATTCTTTTTCTCCAGGCACATTCAGTTTTCTTGGCTGTTTTCCAGAGGCGATTATCACTGTTTTTGTCTGGTATGTTCCTTTTTTTGTCTTTACTTCGAATGCCTTGCCTTTTTTCTTGACAGCTTCCACTGGCTCTTGCTCGTGGACATCTATCTTGTATTCTTTCAGGTGTTCCTCGAACTTTTCTACTAGTTGCTCCCCTGTCATTGTGTGGAAGCCGAGATAGTTCTCTACCTCTGTGCTCCAGAGTGTCTGTCCGCCTATATTGCCTGTTAGAACTATGAAACTGATTTTTTGTCTTGCAGCGTAGATTGCAGCGCTCAGGCCTGCAGGCCCTCCGCCTATTATTATCAGGTCGTAGACGACCATCGTATCACCCTTTTATTTTATTATAATTTTGGCAGATTCTCCCTCGCCCATCTCTATTGCTCCGCCTGTGTATACTATTGTGCTGTTTGCCACTTGTGGCGGCGGTGTTTGTGCTGCTGTTGTTATTGGAGGTGCTGTTGTGTTCTGTGTTGTATTTGTTGTTTTGTTTTCAACAATTGTCTTGTTTTCTTTTGGCACTTCAGGAACAATTGTTATCTCTTGCTGCACTTCAACCTCAGGCTCTGCTGTCTTGTTCTCTTCTTTTGTCACGTTTGCAAGCTCCTCTGCTGGAGGAACACATGCTATTACCAGAAGTAATAGGCTTATTATTGTTAGTAACTGTATTGCTTTCATACAGCTTGGTTTAGAAGGGATTTATTTAAACTTTTCTGCGCAAAACTTATATAGGCCGCCCTATTCGAATATGCCATGATAATCGGAATTATAAGCGACAGTCATGATAATATCTGGAATCTTGAAAAGGCGTTAAATATACTTAAAGGGAAGAATATTGCTGTTTTGTTTCATTGCGGTGATTTCTGCGCGCCTTTTATCATCAAGGATTACCTGGCTAAGTTTGGAAAGCCTGTTCACTGTGTCTATGGCAATATTGATGACAGGGAAACAACTAAACAATTGGCTGATGAAGCAGAAAATGTAACTCTCTACGGTGATATTGCTGAGCTTGAATTAGCAGGAAAGAAGATTGCCATCTGTCACATGCCTGAAAAAGCAGAAGAGTTGGCAAAGTCTGGCAAGTTTGATATTGTTTTCTATGGCCATAAGCACAAAAGCGATATAAAAAAGATCGGCAACACTTTATTCGTCAATCCAGGAGAAATAATGGGCAGGTTAGGCAAGCCAAGCTTTGCAATCTGGGATACTGATACTGATAAGATTGAGATTGAGGTGTTTGAATGACTATCATCTGTTTTTTCGGAGCAAGTATCACGCATGGTTGCTGGGATCCAGGTCATGGCGGCTGGGTTGGTAGAATTAAAGAGTGCCTAGACAAGAAAAGTGTGACTGACCTTCAGAATTTCATTCTTACGTATAATCTTGGTGTTTCTGGGGATATTTCAAGATGGTTGCTAGACCGATTAGAAGTTGAGTGTGAAGCAAGAATGTACGAAGACACCAAAGAAAAAAATGTTCTTGTTTTTTCAATAGGCATAAATGATTCTATGCAGGGCCCCTTGCACGTCCCTTTAGAACAATTCAAGGAAAATCTGCAGAAAATATTGCAAACCAGCAAAAAATTCACATCCAGAATTGCATTTGTTGGCCTGACGCCAGTAAATCCTTCTCCATTGAAGTGGTCAGAAAAAGAAAGTTACAACAATGAGGATATCAAAAAATATGATGAAGCAATGCAGGATTTTTGCAAAAAGAACAATCTGTTGTTTGTTGAACTCTTTGATGTCTGGATAAAAGAAGATTACAAGAATTGGCTAATTGACGGCCTTCACCCAAACACAGAAGGGCACAAAAAGATATTTGAAGTTGTTAAAGAAGCTCTAGAAAAGAATGAGTTTATTTCTTTCTAATCCTATACAGCAAATAAACTCCTGCTATAAACATGGGGATATTCAGGCACTGTCCCATTGTCAAAGGGCCTATCATTATTTCTGGTTCGCGGACAAATTCTGTGAAAAACCTGAAGATAGAGTATAATACCAAGAACCAGCCGAGCAAGTATCCTGGTTTTCTTTTGAGGTTTCTCTGGAAAAACAAGAATCCAAATATCACTAGGTCATATGCTGCTTCATAGAGTTGTGATGGGTGCCTGAAGCCTTCTGCAGAGGGAAACTTGACTCCCCAAGATACTGTGGTAATTCTTCCATACAGTTCTCCATTGATGAAATTTCCCATTCTTCCAAACACTTGTGCTAAAGTAAGTGGAACAACAAAGATATCGCATAATTGCAAGAAATTTATTTTGTGCTTCCTTGAAAATGCGTACCCTGCAATTAGCACCCCTATCAATCCGCCGTGAAAACTCAGGCCGCCGTGCCAGATTGCAATTATTTCAGAAGGATTTGCAACATAATAAGATGGATTGTAAAACAAGATCTCCCCTAGTCTTGCTCCTATGATCAATGCTGCAACAAGCCAGATCATTAGGTCATCAAGGTCTTTCAAGGTGATGTTCAGTTTTTTGTGCTTTACAGCAGCTCTTGCATAGAGATAGATTACAATAAAGCTTAGAACATACATCAGGCCGTACCATCTTATCTCTAAGGGGCCTAGTGAGAACAGTACTGGATTTAGATTATGCGTCCACATTTTATGTCTTTTGTATTACCAATGATATATAAATTCTTGCAATTGTCATTGCAGGAAGCAACAGAATAAATCCTGTGATAACAGCAACTAAAGGATTTACAGAATCCAATAGTTTTATCACGATATTAAGGGCAAGCAGGTAAACTGCAATCATGAGTATTGAAGGCAGCAGCTGTCTTATCTTGCTCTTGCCTGTGCTTATGCTTTTTCCAAGGTTTAGTTTTACATATGAAATCACTGCAAAGTAAGCGATGAATATCAGGTAAAACATCAGCACAACATTCAGTGCACTTGATGCCTCTGTCTGCATTATTGCGCTTATCAGTATTTTTCTTATGTCTATAATAAATCCAAGCACATAATACACAATGAATAGAAAGAACCAAAGGATATTGATTACTAGGAACTTTTTCAGGTAATCCAGATACTTTATCTTCTTTCCAGTGAGCTCTAAAGCTATTTTCCAGTTAATTGCCTGGAAAATGCAATAAATCAGGTATACTGTTACAGCCAGTACAAGTAATAACAATATTATGTTGTTAAAATATGGTGCTATTGCTTCAGAAGACATTACAGAGAACATGCTCTGGCTATCTCTTGTCGCTGTCTTCACTGCCTCTCCTGCATATGTTCCTATTATATTCACATGCGTCATTAATGTCATGTATATTGGCGCTGTTGCAAAGCCATACACAAAGAAGAATAAGATATCGAAGAATACGCTTAGCAAAAACTCTTTTTTGTTCTTGTATGCTATTCTAAGAGCTTGTTTTAAGCTGGAGATCTCTTTCATGCTATTGATCCTAGCAGTGCTTTTGCTCCTGGCGTGGGAAAGAGAAGGTCAAGATTTGCTATGACCCACGCTAACACGACTATGATAATTAAAAGTATAATAATAAGAAAAATATCTTCTTTTTTAGCCATGTTTATAACATTCCAGTGAAATACATGACCAGCACTACTACAACAACAAGTGCTATTATTCCCCAAATTGCCAGCTTTATCTCTGGAGCACAAGTTGATGATTCAACTCTATAAACTGCTGCTGGTTTTGGCTTGAACTTTAATTTTGGTTTAGCTTTGCTTCTTTTTTTCTTAGCCATTACTATTACACCCCCTTTTTTTACTTAAATATAAAGTTCCTATTTAAAAACTTTTCTATTAGTCAGCCGAGATGCTCTACAAAGAATCTTCCTAATAATTGGGTCTTGCACATCTTTGCAAGCAGGCCATATCCTATTTTTGATGCTGTCTTGTTTATCTCCAAGCCAGCTAATACAGCTTCCTCTATTGCTTTTGTTTTCAGCACATGGTGCATGTCTGGGCAGTCGTATTTTGGGTGGAGTATTTTTTTGGCAGCTTCTTTTCCAGAAATCATTGCTTGGTACATGCCCCCTCCTGTCAGTCCTGATGCAAAACCCCCTGCATCTCCTATCAGGAACTTTTTTCCAAATTGGTATCCTTGGTAGTCATAATTGATTATATGTGCCTGGAATTCTGAGTTCTTGATGTCATAGTTTCTCTTTCTGCACCAGGCATCAAAGTTGTTCTTAACAGTGTTTGGTTTTATGCCTTTGTAATCCAGGTCTGCTCCTGAGCCTATGGATGTTGTTTTTGAGTAGGGGAAGATCCATGCGTATACTGGCCCGAACTTGTCTGGGTCCACAAAAATCTCAATGTCTTTGAATTTTCTTGGTACTATGTACTGAAATGCAGACAGTACTTTCTTGCTGTCAAGCCCGAGGTGTTTTCTTACAATGCTGTTTGCGCCGTCAGCCCCGATTAAATGCTTGAAAAATATTTTTTTGTCATCTGTTTCAATGAAATTCTTTCCTATGTTTTTTACTCTTGTCTCTGTTTGTATCTCTGCTCCTGCTTTTTTAGCCTTGTTTGCCATCCATCTGCCGAGGTCTTTTCTGTCGACTGTTGCAACAACTGTCTTGCTAAGCTCAACCTCTACTGTCTCTTTTGTATCATGCAGTATTATTTTCTTGAAGCTTCTCTGAAAAAGTGATTTTGGTATCCCTAGTTTTATTGCATTAAGGGTCAGTCCTCCTGCGCACACTTTGTTGCCGATTATTTTCTTTTGTTCAAGAACAAGGACATCTTTTCCTGCGTTTGCAAGTGTCTCTGCAGCGCTCAGGCCCCCTGGCCCAGCACCGACTATCACAGCCTCTTTTTTCATATGGTTTGTTTTGATACTCTAATATAAAAACCTTACTAGAAAATCTTATATACAAGAAAGCACTATGTGCTTGTATGCACGAGGGGTTTATTGCTCAGAAGCTTATTGACAAGGCCAAGGAGCAGGGGAATGTGAAAAAAGTCACTATAGAAGTAGGTGATTTAGCACACTTGCCTGCAGAAGACCTGGAAGAGGCCTTGAAAAAGCGGGTTGACTGGGAGATTGAGGTAATCAAGGTTCCTGGCCTTGTTGAGTGCAAGTGCGGTTATAAAGGAGCTCCTAAGATACTGGAAAAAGCCCATGACTTGACTTTGTTTGAGTGTCCTAAGTGCAAGAAGGTTCCGTTCAAGATAATTGAAGGGGAGGATATTGTCTTAAAGGATGTGGTGGTGGAATAATGTGTCTTGCAATGCCTGGTAAAATAATCAAGATTGAGGGGAATGAGGCAACTGTACAGTATCCTGGTGAGCAAAGGATTGCAACAATCGTAGACGGTGATTATAGCATTGGTGATTATGTTTTTGTCTCTGCAAAGATTATTGTCCAGAAATTATCAGAAGAAGAGGCCTTGGCAACCTTAAAGGAGTGGGAGAATGTTGCCTGAGGTTTATTTCTTGAGATATGCATTCACCTGCGCGCGTGTTCTAGTTGATTATGTCAAGACGATTACAGAAGAAGAGTGGGAAGCCATGAAAAAAGCAGTAGAGACTGAAACCCCGATGGACAGGGCGTATCTGGAGAAAGCGTTTCCAAAGCCAATAGGCGAATTGAAGAAAATAAGCCCTGATTACTGGAACATAGAAGTGATAAGGGAGTATTTCTGGAACAGGCACGAAGAAGCATTAACTAAAACTTTACCTCCAATGATTAAGCGGTTGTGTGTTGTCAGAAAAGGAAAATTGATTCAGCAGTTTGATGATGTGTTTAAGGTTGATCTAGGAGAGGGAGACCTTAGAAACGTCAATGTGCTTTATGAAGATGCTAAAGTAGGGGATACTGTTATGGTTCATTATGGTTATGCAGTAGAAAAAGTCTAGTTTTTTGAAGGAAGTAATATTTTCATTCTTGATGTTGCAATTGCTGTGATAACTCCTGCACTGATTAAGCCAACTCCTAGGATTTCTACAATGCTGAAAGATCCTGCATAAGCAATTGATAATATGGTTGTGATTGCGCTTCCTAACACTAAGATGCTTGCTGCAATTGATGCTGGTGTGTATTTTAGTCCTGCATACCAGGTTGTAACGTATAACAATAAGAATACGGATGTTAATGCAATCCATCCTAATTGTGGAACAGTCAATTCAAGGAACTGCCCCATGTTTCCTGTTGCAATTAGGAATCCTAGGATAAATATTGCTCCAAAGAACATTCTGCCAAATGCAACAACATTGGATGGCAGTTCTTTTAGTGCATTTTTTGAGATGATTGTCTCTGTTGACCAGAAAAGTACTGCGATTAATATCAATACTTCAGGAATTCCAAAACCTAAGTTTGTTAATTTTAGTAAAAATAAGTTTCCTGCGAATAATAATACTGCAGCTATGATGAATCCTTTGTTCATCTTTTCTTTTAGGAACAATATTGCTGCTGCACTTACAAAGATAAACATTGATTTGTGCAACAGTGCTGCTGTTGAGCTTGGGCTCATTGACAAGCCTTTGAAGAACAATAAAAATGGTATTGAGCCCCCGAAAAATCCTATTGCAACCAGCTTTAGCCACTGCTTGTTATTTAGTGTCTTGAATGTTTTAAATTCTTTGAATAAGATTAACAATGAAAACAAGAATAATACAACCAATATGTTTTTTGCCCAGGTGAATAAGTATGGATTTATTCCTTCTACCCCGAATTTGTTTACAAAGATAGACACTCCGCTAACTAGTGCTGTTAATAGAACAAGTGCATACCCCTTCTTTATCATGTGATTGCAGAACAATAAAGAATATAAATACTTTTTGATTTTACACAGGTATGAAAGTGCTTTGTTTTGGTAATGAGTTTATTGAAGAGGATTCTCTGGCTAAGCAATTGGCTGATGAATTGCAAATAGATGGTGTTGAGTTCATCAAATGTGATTCTTTTGATGGAATTAAGGGAGATGTTGTGATTCTTGATGTTGTCAAGGGCATTGACGATGTCAGACTGATTCCTTTGGAGAAGATAAAGGATTTTCATCCAGTCTCTATGCATGATTTTGATTTAGGCACTGAGTTAAAGCTCAGGAAATCAGTTGGTGAGATAAATAATGTTACAATCATTGGTATTCCTATGCAGGGCGATAAGGAAATCATACAGCAGGGAATAATAAAACTTATAAATGATTTAAGAAAAGAATAATCTGGGGTGAATATTATGACTACTAAAGAAAATCTTCAAGAGGCTTTTGCTGGCGAGAGCCAGGCTAATAGGAAATATTTGTTTTTTGCAGACAAAGCAGAGCAAGAGGGCTTGAAGCAGATTGCTAAGTTTTTTAGGACAGCTGCTGCTTCTGAGACTATTCATGCAAAGAATCACTTGCTTACCTTGAAAGGTGTCGGCACCACAGAGCAGAATCTGGTTGCTGCTTTTGAGGGTGAGAAATATGAATCAGAGAAGATGTACCCGCGATTCATTGCTGAGGCAGAAAAATCAGAAGATAATGATGCAGTGCGGACTTTCCAGTGGGCTATTGCAGCTGAAAAGATTCATGAAGGAGAATACGAGAAAGCCTTGAAAGCAATCAAGGAGAAAAAAGATCTTGAACCAAATCCTTATCATGTCTGCCAAGTATGCGGTTACACTTTCACAGGAGATGAGCTTCCAGACATCTGTCCTGTCTGCAGCGCTCCTAAGGATAAGTTTAAGGAGATTAAATAATTATTCCCAAATAATCTCTAAAAAGTGCGTTGCACAAGAGATACAGGGATCATAAGCCCTAATCAACTTCTCTATCTCTAATTGTATCTCTTCTTTAGATTTATCTAATATTGTTGGCAAGAAGTGTTTGATGTCATCCTCTAGATTTGGAAGGTTCTGTGTTGTTGGTGTTGTAATGTTAATGAAGTTTGTAAAGCCGTTCTTGTCATACTTGTACTTATGAAAAACAATCCCTCTAGGTGCTTCATTTGCTCCTATGCCCACTCCTGCTTTCATTTTAACTTCAACAGGTTTTTCTGGCTTAAAGTCAGTTCCTTCAATTAATTCTATTGTTTTCTTCAGCCCTTCGTATATCTCTACTGCTTGTGCAGGGTTGTTCATGAATGGGCTGTGTTCTCTTGGCAGTATGCATCTTGTTAATTCTTTTGATTCTTTTGATAGTTGGTTGTAATTATTCAGTATTCTTGACCATGCTCCTACCATGTAGCTTCCTTCTTTTGCTTTTGCAAACTCTGATGTTGAGCCTTGCTTGAAGAATTCCTTGAAATACTGTTCATAGTCTGTGACTGCAATACATTCCTTTCCCCCTGTACAGGTTATCTGGTCTTCTGGGCAGAAGTAGCAGTCTTTTTTGGCTCTTAATGCATAGTGTTTTGTTTCGCGCGTAAATTCAGGGTATTTCAGCCCACAGAATAAGTGCGCTGTCTTTTCAGCATCTGCTAAGCAGGCTTTTGCTTTAACAAGCAAAGATTTCAATTCATCTTGTTGAGGTATTCTAACAAATCCGCCAGGCGTCAATGTGAATGGATGTATGTCTCGGCCGCCGATTGTTCTGACAATATCATTTCCAATCTGTTTTATTTTCAATGCAGTCTTTACTTTCTCTGGGTGTTTTTGTGCCATCTGCACTGCGTTTTGAAAACCAGTATAATCTGGCAGTGTTAAGAAATACAAGTGTAACACATGGCTCTGTATTGTTCCACCTATGTTCAACAACTCTCTTAGTATCTCTGTTTGTTGAGATACCTGCACTCCCATTGCTTTTTCAGTTGCTTTAACAGAAGTAAGACCATGTACAGGCGAGCATATTCCGCAAATACGAGAAGCAATATGATTTACATCATTGTACTTCTTGTCTTTCATTATGCCTTCAAAATAGCGGGAGCCCTCAAAAATACAGAGTTCTACTTTCTTGACCTCTCCTTTATCTATCTTGATATGGAGTTTAGCATGGCCCTCTATTTTTGTTATATGATTTAGGTTTATTTTTTTTGCCATTTTCAATATTCTTGAACATGTTCAGTCTT
>JAHWHC010000006.1 GCA_019323555.1 Candidatus Woesearchaeota archaeon | reverse complement strand
CTGGCATTTTTTTCTTGAATTGCGGATAAAGCACATCCCCTACCTGTGTCACTGCTGCCATTATTCTTCCTGGGTCTGCTCCTCCGTATATTGCCTTGAATTCATTTAGTGTTATCTTTTTGGCAAATTCATATGCCATGTTCATTACATCTTTGTTTTCTGACTGAAAGTAGAATATTGTTTTTTCAGGGTCTAGTCCCAGGGCGATGTATGCGGGTATGTGAAAGTCCAGGGCTCTCTGTCTTGCCTGCTCTAGTGTGACTCCTCTTGTTGAGGCTGCCTCTAGGTCTGCAACAAGGATATATGTCTCTGCTCCGTGTTCCTGGAAGTATTTTAGGTTCTCTACAACCATTTTATTGCCAAAGTGTATTTTGTCTCCTGTTGGCATTATCCCTGTCAGTGCGTAGAATGGTTTTTTCTTCTTGATGCAGTCTGCTATTATTTTAAGGTCTCTTCCTGCAAATACTGTCCCCCTGCGCATTATCCTGTTTGGGTTTGGAAACATAGAACTATCAAAAACCTCTAGTCCAAAGCTCTTGACTATCTTTTCATAGTCCTCCTCTAGTTCAGATCCCCAGGGGTCTATTATTTTTGCCATGCTCTTAGCGTTCTACTTGTCCTTTTAATAATTTTTCTATTACCTTTAGTGCTTTCTCTCTTTTGCTTGGAAATGCTGCTATGTGCAGTTTTATGTGGAAGCAGTTTCCGCTCTCTGTAACTTCATATTCTCCGCTTAGCAGTTTTTCTTTGTCTAGTCTTATGAAGAAGTGCATGTGGTTGTCTAGTCTGGATTCTTCTTGATTTAGCAATAGTTCTTTTTGTTTTTTGGTTAACTTATTTAACAGGTTTTTTATGAACGCGTTTGTGTGCCTTGATTTCTCTAGCTCTATTTTGAGTATTACTATCTTTTTTTCCTCAAATCCTTTGGCAGTCTGCCTCTTTACAGGGATTTTTTCTTTCTCTAGGTCCAGTGGAATTAAGGATTCTAGTGCTGCTTTGATCTCTTCAATGTTTTCATCCTCTCTAACAAATACAGAAACCACTGCCTTGTTTAGGATTTTCATAAGCTTACTAAAAAAAGGTTATATTTATATATGTTTTCGATTTTTGCTGGTTTTATGAAGCATGCTGTTAAAGTGACGTTATTTTTAGTTGCCCTGTTTCTTGCAACGCAGGTTCTTGGTTTAGTTATTGTGGATAAATATGTTGCATCACAGGATGCCTACACAGGCGAGCTTTCCTGGAAAGCTCTCCCAAGCATTGGCGGTGTTGGTATTGAGCGTCCAGATATTGCTCCTGAAAAGTCTTTCTTGTATATCTTAGGTGCGATTATTATTGGAACGCTTCTGATATTGGCTCTGATTAAGTGGGGCAAGATTAACTTATGGAAACTCTGGTTTTTTGTTGCAGTTGTACTCTGTCTGCATGTTGCATTTTCTGCTTTTATTTCAGCTAATATCTCTATAGTTCTTGCTCTTGTTTTCGGAATCCTTAAGGTGTATAGGCCTAATATTTACATTCATAATTTCACAGAATTGTTTATCTACAGCGGTCTTGCTGTTATTTTTGTTCCTGTAATGAATCTTTTTGCTGCTTTTGCTTTGATGATTTTATTGTCTTTCTATGACATGTATGCTGTCTGGAAATCCAAGCACATGATTAGCATGGCTAAGTTTCAGACAAAGAGCGGTGTTTTTGCAGGTGTTCTTATGCCTTACAAAGTTAAGGGGATAAAAGCAAAGGGCAAAAAGGCAGCGCAGAAAATCAGGACAGCGATTCTTGGGGGCGGAGACATTGGTTTCCCCTTGATTTTTACAGGTGTTGTTTTCAAGAGTGTTGGCTTGTACAAGGCCTTGATTATTCCGCCTTTTGCAGCAGCAGCCTTGCTGCTCCTTTTGTTATTAGGCAAGAAAGATAGGTTTTATCCTGCAATGCCTTTCATAAGCGCAGGTTGTTTTGTTGGCTACCTTGTTATTCTGCTTATCTCTTTGCTTTAGAATATAGATTTAATGTTTTCTGTTTTAGGTCTGCTGAGTAAGATATAGGATCTATTGTCATTCCGTCTTCTGCTGCAATGACTTGTGCTCCTGTCTGTTTCTGTATCTCTCTTGCTTCATATATTGGGTTTATGTTCAATAGCTTGTTTCCAAAGTGTGTTAAAACAGTTAGTTTTGGCTTTGCTTTGTTAATTATCTTGATTACATCATCGCTGCTCAGTGTTTTTGGTTTTTTTGTATCAAATGGATGTGTGTGATTTAGTATTAGGATGTCGGATTTGCTGTACTGGTCAATTAGTTCTTTTTTGTATGCAGTGTCTGAGGAGTAGCTTAGCACGAATTTTGGCGTGAAAAGTTTGAATCCTACTGTGTCTGGGTCTGTGTGCTCTGTTGCAAGCCCCCTTATCTCTATGTTTTCTATCCCTATCTTTTTGTCTGGTTTTGCAGGAAGTATTTTCTCCACGCAGTTTCTGTGGAATTCAGTCAAGAATCCTGATTTAAGGAAGGACTCGCTTGCCACTAATACTCCGTGTTTGTCTATCCCATTGAGGGTCATTGCTGCTATCAATGCATTGAT
Source organism: Candidatus Woesearchaeota archaeon (assembly GCA_019323555.1). Classification (GTDB taxonomy): domain Archaea; phylum Nanobdellota; class Nanobdellia; order Woesearchaeales; family ARS49; genus WJJT01. Next base: position 7,927 of record JAHWHC010000006.1, on the reverse strand, counting down.
ATCATTGCAGTGCCCCAGATGTGAATGGCTCACGAAGATTGCTGTATGGTCTCTCACGTTTATTCCGTGTTTTGCTGCCTGTGTCAAGGCCCCTGGCCCAGGATCTATGTGGAATTGGCACTCATCTACCTGTATTATTATGCCTCCTGAGGCTCTTGTCTGCTTGCTTGTAACTGCTATGTCTCCTCCTGTGCCTAGAAATAAGATTTTTGCTTCCATACAGATTTGGGGTGTTTGCTTGTTAATATGGATTTCTATACTGCAAAAGATAGTAATCTCAAATAACCGTAGGTTTTTGAGATTCTATAAATGCCCCTCATTTATAGTAATCTTTTTAAAGCCTACCTAGCTAGATTCATCTGGGCAGGCTATACCGGGAGGTTAGCCGTCTCTTGTAGCAGTAAATCGGCTTTATGACTGGGTTATGCAGAAGGTGAGGCATAACGCAGGCTTGTAGGTCTTGGACTCTACTGTGAGATTCTGTCCTGCAGGATTGCTGCTGTAGGAATCGCGTCAGGTCCGGAAGGAAGCAGCGCTAACTATTGTTGTCAATGCTTGAAGGGTAGCGGAATCGAGGAAAGTTCAGGATAAGCCTATGGGTTTGTATTGTGTCGATCCTTTTGTGCTTGCCCACTTCTTTTTTAGAATTAGTCCACTAATATCGCAGGCTTCCCAGGCATTGCTTGTTTTGCTTTTGCTTCTTTTGATTTTTCTTCTGGGATGATCTCTAGTTTTGCTTTGAATTGTTCGCTTATGTCTTTTTCTGCTTCTTTGATGTTTTTTATCTCTTCTTTTTGGCTTAGTATTACTTTAGGGATTCTTGCAGGGTTCTTTATTAGTTTTGGAACCATTTTGCTTACATCTGCGCCGTATCTTTTTAGATCTGTTGCCATTAGTGTTTTTAATATATCGCCCACATTTCTTGTTTTTGCCATTTGTTTTTTTAGTTCTTTGAAGAATTTGTATTTCCATTCTGCTGCTGTTATGAATGTTATTTTCTTTAGTTCATCTTTTCCAGTTAATTCTTTTACCTGTCTTATGTCTGACAGTATCTGATGTATCGCTTCCTCTTTTTGCTCAGCAGTCTCATCTATTTTTTTGGCATCAAATTTGGGCCATTTTGCCAATGAAAGGAAGTCTTTGTTTCCTAGTTTTTCCCACAGTTCCTCTGTTACGTGCGGGCAGAACGGGTGGAATAATTTTAAGAAGGATTCTAGTGTCTCTTTGTTTGCTTCCTGCTCAAACGAGTCTAATAACTCTCTTACTTTTATTACAGCAAGATTGTATCTGAATTTTTCAATGTCTTCTGTCACCCCTTTTATCGCTTTATGCAGCTTGCTCTCTACTTTTTTGCTGGATTTTCCTATCTTGACTGTTTCAAAATAATTCATGACTTTTTTCAAGAATCTTGAGCTTCCCTCTACCCCTGCTGCACTCCATTCCAGGTCTTTGTCTGGAGAAGCTATGGATACTAGAAAGAATCTCGCGGTATCTATTCCATATTTTTCAGATACTGCCTCTGGAAGAACAACATTTCCTCTTGATTTGCTCATTACGTGACCGTCTTCTCCGTGCAGCATACCTTGGTTGAATAGTTTCTTGAATGGTTCATCAACCTTTACAAATTTCATGTCTCGTAGTGCTTTTGTGAAGAATCTCGCATAGATCAAGTGCATGCATGCATGCTCTGCTCCTCCGATGTATTGGTCTACTGGCATCCAGTAGTCTGCATTTTTCTTTTTGAATGGTTCTTTGTCATTTTTTGGATCTGTGTATCTTAAGAAATACCAGCTTGAGTCAAAGAATGTGTCCATGGTGTCTGTCTCTCTTTTTGCATCTCCTTTGCATTTAGGGCATTTTGTATTGACAAACTCTTTGCTTGTTGCCAAAGGATTTCCAGTCCCGAATTTTACTTTTTCAGGGAGTTTTACTGGCAGTTCTTTTTCAGGCACTGGGACAAGGCCGCATTTTTTGCAGTGCACTACAGGTATTGGTGTTCCCCAATATCTCTGTCTTGATACTAGCCAGTCTTTAAGCTTGTAGTTGATTGTTCTTTTTCCCCAGCCTTTTTTTTCTGCAAATTTTCCTATCTCTTCTATTGCGTCTCTGTTGTTCATGCCGTTAAAGTCTTCAGAGTTTACTAGTTTGCCGTCGCCTTCATATGCCCTGTTCATTTTTTCTGTGTCTAGTTCGTATGACGGCGGAGAAATTACTACTTTTAGCGGGAGTTTGTATTTTTTTGCAAACTCAAAATCTCTTTGATCGTGCACTGGGACAGCCATTACTGCCCCTGTTCCATAATCATATAATGCATAATCTGCAACCCATAGCGGGCACTTATCGCCTGTGAACGGATTGATGAAATATTTTCCTAAGAACACGCCGTTTTTTTCTTTGCCTTCTGCGGTTCTTTCGATTATGCTCTGCTTCTCTACTTTTTTTATGAATTCTTTTACTTCTTTTTCATATTTTGTTCCTTTTGTCCATTCTATCACTTTAGGGTGTTCTGCTGCCAGGACTAAGTATGTTATTCCATAGCTCGTGTCTGGTCTTGTTGTGAATGTCTCTATTTCATCTATTTTTTTGCCTTTTTCATCGACAACATCAAATTTCAAGGTTGCGCCGTAGCTTTTGCCTATCCAGTTTTCCTGCATTATCTTTATTCTTTCTGGCCAGTCAAGTTCTGGTATTTTTTCAAGTAGTTCATCGGCATATGCCGTGGTTTTTATGAACCACTGTTCCAGGAATTTTTTCTCTACCTCTGTTTCAGTGTGTCTCCAGCACCTGCCGTCATGAACTTGTTCATTTGCAAGTACTGTGTTGCACTCTGGACACCAGTTTACTGGTGCTTCTTTTCTGTAGACTAATCCTTTTTCCATGAATTTTAAGAAGAAGTACTGGTTCCATTTGTAATAGTCTGGTTGGCATGTTGAAACCATCCTGTCCCAGTCATAGCTTAGTCCTAATGCTTTCTGTTGTTTTATGAAGTTTGTTATTGCTTTTGTTGTGAATTCTTTTGGGGTGACTTTTGCTTTAATCGCTGCATTTTCTGCAGGAAGCCCAAAGCTGTCATATCCCATTGGATAAAGAACATTGAATCCATTCATTCTTTTGAATCTTGTGTAAATGTCTCCTATTATGTAATTGAATGCATGGCCCATGTGCAATCCTGAACCAGACGGGTACGGAAACATCTCTAAAACATAGTATTTTTTATTTTTAGGATCTTCAGTTACATTGAATATCTTTGCCTCTGCCCATTTCTTCTGCCATTTCTTGCTTATTTTGTTGAAATCAAAGTTTTCCATCATTTAGGAGAATACAGGGTTATTTTAAAAACCTTTTGTCTTTCTCAAGAATAATTTATTATTCTTGAGGCGCCCAGAAATAACTTCTTTATTTTATACAAAAAATGTATTTCAGACGGGGCAAAGTTTTTATAGCATTTCTTGTTTATTCTGGATAAAATGAATATTTTGGCATTGTACTTGAAAGAGTACGTTGAAAAGAGGGTTAAAGGGAAAAAGCAGGTTGTTGCATGTATGCCTGCGACTGACAGGGCAATATGCCGTGCTTTAAAGCTTAAAGGGCACAAAGTAACAAAACAGGAATACATTCTTGGAAAGCCGCTTAAGCTAGGCAAAAAATATGATGTTATCTTTAATTTATGCGACGGCCTTGAAGATGATGTTGATTTTATTGAGTTCAAGGTTTTGAAGGATATAGAAAAAACCAGGATTCCTTATACTGGCAATTCTTTGCGTGCCATTAAGTTATGCAATGATAAAAGAAAGATAAAGAGGGTTCTTGTTAAGAAAGGTATTCTCACCCCGAATTATCAAGTTTTTAATTCTTCTGATCAAAAGCTTCGTTCTGGTCTGAAGTTTCCTTTGATTGTAAAGCCTGTCTGTGCAGATGCTGCTGTTGGAATATATGCTGATTCTGTTGTTAATAATGAAAAGCAGCTCAGGCAGAGGATTAAGCGGGTTTTAGTGAGGCATGAACAGCCTGCTGCTTTGGTTTCTGAGTACATCGAGGGCAGGGACCTGACTATTCCTGTAATTGGCAAGAAGAAAATTAAAGTGCTTGACCCCACGGAGTTGAAATATCTGCGTTCTTTCAGGAACAAGCCCAATATTCTTTCTTATGCTGCCAAGTGGCATAAGGGCAGGCCTGTTTACAAGGACAGCATCACAGTAGTCAAGAATGCAAAGAAAAGATTTTCTAAAGAAGAGATGAAGAAAATTAAGTCAGTGGCTGCTGCAACTTACAAGGCAGTTGGCTGCTCTGGTTATGCAACTGTTGATGCAAGATTAGATAAGGATGGAAATGTTTTTGTTATTGAGATAAATCCTAACTGCTGGATTGGCCCAAAATCTGATACTGCCTTGACCCTGAAAAATAATTATGGTGTGAATTATGCTGCTATGATTGATAAAATAGTAAAAATAGCAATAGAAAGATAAAAAATTAATATTTCTTGAATTTTGCTGATGTGTCTATCAAGTCTACATGACCCATCATGATTGCTTTGCAGCAGTATCTCTCCAGGCCCAGGTCTTCCATGACATCTTTTCTGTTTTCCCCTTTTTCTACTCTTGCCTTGAATTCTTCCCACAGCTGCCCGATTGGTTTTCCGCAGCTCCAGCATCTTATTGGTATTATCATTTTTTTGTTTCCTCACCTGTAGGATTTTTGCCTTTTAGATCTTGCCTTTCCGTGGCAGTTTGGCTTGTGTGTTTCTTTTCTTCTTATGTCTGCGATTAGTAGTGTTCTGTCATATTCTAGGAAGTCTTTTTGCAGGTTGTTGTCCAGTGCTACGATTGCTCTTGCAATTGCCAGTCTTGTTGCATCTGCCTGGCTTGCCACTCCGCCGCCCTTTACAGAGACGTCGATGTTTACATTGCTTACTGTGTCTCCTGCTATTTTTAGGGGCTCTTTCATTCTCATCTGGTATATCTTTGGCGTTATTGTCTCTATTAGTTTTGAGTTTATTCTCACTATGCCTGCCCCTGGCTTTAGTGTTGCTCTTGCTACTGCGCTTTTTCTTCTTCCAGATACATGTATGACTTTCATATTCTTTTGCAAACCTCTTCGACTGTTATTTTTTTGAGTGATTTTAATTTTCCTGCATCTGCTCCTGGAACTGTCTGTAGTTTTTTGTCTTTGAATGTTTCAGGAACCCCTAGGTAGCACATTATTCTTTTATAGGCTTCTGCGCCTTTTGTTCTTTTGTATGGCAGCATGCCTCTTATTGTTCTTCTTACGAATCTGTCTGGTAATCTTGATATGAACGGGCCTTTTTGCGGCTGCCCTATTTTGTTTCTTCTGTAATAGTATCTATGTGCTACTTGTTCTTTGCTTCCTGACATTACTGCTTTTTCGCAGTTCATTATCTTGATAGTGTCTCCTAGCAAGGCTTTCTTGGCTGCAAAAGCACCTACTCTTCCCACGATTGCATTTGCTGCATCTATGTATATTTCTGCCATTTTATCCTAGGATCCTCACGTTTTTTCCTTTTGGGTTTGTTTTAAGTAGTTCTTGTATTGTGATGCATTTTCCTTTTGCATCTGTGATCATTTTCTTTGCTGAGTCTGAAAAGCTGAATGCTGCAACTGTGATGCTCTGATTTAAGGTTCCTGAGCCTAGTACTTTTCCTGGCACGACTATTGTTTCATCTTTCTTTGCATGCCTGTTTATTTTTGAGACATTCACTATTCTTCTTTGTCTTGTTGATTTGGACAGGTCTGTTGCTACTCTTTTCCAGATTCCAGCCTTCTGGCTATTGGATTCTTTCATTAACTCTTGTATGAGTTGTTTCAGGTTTTCGTTTGTTGGTCCTGTCTTTTTCATGGTAGTATATGCGGGGGACGAGGTTCGAACTCGCGCAGGCACTAAGCCACTAGGCTTTTGATGATTTGCATCCTCAACCTAGCCCGTTTGGCCACTCCGGCACCCCCGCAACTTGTTGCGGATGACGGCTTTCTGAACTTGTTCAGATTTGCCGGCACCCCGCACGAGCGGGTTTACTTGAGTTTTGTCTCAAACTCTTCCAGTGTTTCGTTGAATAGCACTGCTGCATTTGAGACCATTTCTGCGGGAGTTAATTGCCCCCAAGGTTCTATGAAAAATATGAAATTTTTGTCAGTATATTCTATCTTGACCAGGTCATCGCACACTCCATCGCATGCATCAACCAAATTTTTGTCCATGATCAAGTCTGCACTTATTTTTCCGCTCTTGTCAAATACCTCTGCAGGGTATTTTTCTTTGAATTTTTCAAGCAGTTCTGCTTTATTGCTGACAGTTATCTTTGGCTCTTTGTTAAACCAAACAAGTCCTGGGCTGAATTTTACATGGTCTTTGCCCTCCCCTAGGATTGCTGTTGCCTCTAGCTCCAGTTCCTGCCCTTTCAATAGCTTTGCTATTGGCATTTTTGGGTAGACTGGTTTTACTTTTGGGTCTTTTGATTTAATGTCAGAAGCATAAACTGTTCCTGGGCCTTTTGCTTTTAGTATCATTTTTAGTGTGCATCGAGCGCATCCCTTGCCTTCGCATTTGCATTTTGCTGGCAGGACGTACGCCTTTAGGTCTGTTCTCATAGGAACCAGCCCTAGTCTGTGTGCGATTATCTCATCATACAATGCTGAGTTGTTTTTTCTGAATTCTACCTCTTCTATTGCCATTGTTGGAACTGTATCTATGATTGTTCGTCTTAGTGAATTCACGAATGCTGCATTGGTGTTCTTAATTAAAAAACTCACACGTCCTGTTTTCTTGTCTTTTTTTAGCATTTGGATTTCAGTCATTTTTTGTTTATACCCTCCTGCCTCTTCTTCCGCCTTTTTTTCTGCAACCGCCATGTGGTAATGGGGTTACATCTTCTATCAAGCCTATTCTTAAGCCCATTCTTGATAGTGCTCTTATTGCTGCTTGCGCTCCTGGACCTGGGTTGTTTGGCCCGTTGTGTCCTCCAGGGGCTCTTACTTTGACGTGCAGTCCTGTTAATCCTTTGTCCAATGCTTGCTCTGCAGCTCTTTTTGCTGCGATCATTGCTGCAGTCGGGCTGTTTTCCATTCTGTTGGATTTTACGACCATTCCGCCGGAAGCGACTGCTAGTGTCTCGCTTCCAGATATGTCTGTTATGTGTATGATTGTATCGTTATAACTGGCGTAAATGTGGACTACTCCCCATCTTTCTTGTCTTTGTCTTTTCATTTTTTGCGCTCTTCTCTTCTTGGTTCAGGCCTTTTTGCAAATTTCTTCTTTTTTGTCTTTTTCTTTGCTTTTTTGTTCTTTTTGTCTTCAGCTTGCTCTTCTGTTTCTTCTGGTTTTTTCTCGATCTTTCTCTCAGGATGTTCTGGATTTGCTAGTGCTGAAGCCTCTACAAATGTGATGGTTGGCTCTTCGTCTGTTTTTACAATATATCCTGGCGCTTTGATTTGTTTTCCGCCGATAAGAATGTGTGCGTGTGAAATGTATTGTCTTGCCTGTTTCATGCTGTTTGCAAGCCCTTTTCTGTATACAATTGTCTGCAGTCTTCTCTCTAGGATGTCTTTGATTGTGAGGCTCAGTACTGCTTCTGTGTCTGATCCTGCTGAGATAAGTCCCAGTCTTTGCAGTCTTTCTAATAATTGTTTTTTCTCTTTTTCTGCCTGCTCTCCCTGCAGGGCTACAAGTCTTTTTGCTTGCTTTGCAAAGTTTTTGAGTTTAGAATTGTGCTTCCAGATTTCGTTCTTGTTTTTCAGGCCGTATTCTTTTTTTAGGGCTCTCTCTTGTTCAATCCTTGCTTTCTGCCAAGGATGGCTTGGTCCTGTGTATGATCTCCTTAGTTTTCTTGGATCTCCCATCTTTATTTACCGCCTTTCTTGCCTACTTTTGTTTTCTGGACTCCTTTTACTTTGCCTTTGTTTGGCCTGAAGTTGCT
>JAHWHC010000054.1 GCA_019323555.1 Candidatus Woesearchaeota archaeon | reverse complement strand
TATTCTATTTTCAGATTTTCATTGTCCTATTCTAGATTTATCCCTGCTTAGCTTAACGGCAGAGCAGGCGGCTGTAAACCGCCGTGTCCCAGTTCGACTCTGGGAGCAGGGACTTGGCTTGCAACCATAACTGCAGGAGGTAAATAAAATGGCAGAGTTTTACTGGCAACCTAGTTTTGGGCACTGCAGGGAATCTAGCTTTGATCCTCCGCCAAAGGAAAAATCTCTTTTAGAGAAATCTTTGGATAGTGTTCAGGAAAAGGCAGATGCCGTGCTTAGAGAGGCTCTAGAGCTTGCAAAGACTGGCAGAGACCGGGATAAGATTGAGGAGCGAATCACAGTGTACCAGCATCTTGCCTCAATCCTGCCTGGCGGCCCTGATGAGCACAGGGTAGAAGATGTCCGAAAGCACTTTAAGTACAGTGTTTTAGTGGATAAGTTCCAGAAGCGGCTGAAGAGAAGAATCTTCAGCTGATTTTTTTACTTCTTTGTACTGACTCTTTAATTCTGGCAATTTCAGACGTATAAACCAGTATAAACACAATTTCTATTTAAAAACAAAAACTATAAATATCATGACAATTTTCTTGCATAAAGTGATGGAAAATGAATGCACAAGTTATCAACTAACACTGGCATCATTTTATTAGATTCTATTTTTTTGCGTTATTTCGCCCATGTGATAGCAGGACTACAGCTATCAAAAATTATATTCAAATAAGGTGAATACTATGACAAATGCAATTCATGTAAAAGACTTGAAAAAAACATTCAAGACCCACAAAAGAGAACATGGTCTGCTTAATGCAGTCAAATCTCTCGTCAAAAGACAGTATAAGATAAAGCACGCCCTGAAAGGCGTCAGCTTTGACATTGAAGAAGGAGAGATTGTAGGCTTCATAGGACCTAATGGAGCTGGTAAGTCCACAACAATAAAGGCGCTTTCAGGTGTCTTGTACCCAAGCTCAGGTGTCGTGAATGTTCTAGGTTACACCCCTTGGAGAGACCGAGTTAAGTATGTCGCTAATATTGGTGTTGTTTTTGGACAGAAGCCGCAGCTACATTGGGATCTTCCGCCTCTAGACACTTATTGGCTTAACAAGGAGGTTTATGATGTTCCTAAGCAAGAGTTTGAGAAGCGATTGAAATACATGATTAAGCTCTTGGATGTGGAAGAGATAGTCCAGACTCCTGTTAGAGATCTCTCTCTAGGTGAAAGGATGAAGTGTAAGATCATTGCAGCTTTATTGCATAATCCAAAGCTGGTCTTCCTTGACGAGCCTTCAATTGGCCTGGATGTAGTCGCTAAAGACAAATTAAGAGACTTTATCTTAGATGTCAATACAAGGTTCAAGACAACTTTCATTATCACCACCCACGACATGGGAGATATTGAGAGATTATGCCAGAGGATAATCATAATCAATCACGGCATTATTGTGTATGACGGCCCGATTGACAAGATAAAGAAAGAATATCTTACACACAAGCACTTGGACGTTAAATTCAACAAGCTGGACAAGAAGTTCAAGCTAAAGGGATGTAAAGTTATCACTGAGAATGAATATGAGCTTAAGCTAGAGCTTGACACAAAGAAGCAGACAGTCAAGAATGTTGTCAATCATTTGATAACTGACTTTGATGTTGCTGACATAATTGTCCAGGATCCTCCTATTGAGGAAATAATCCAGAAGATATACAAAGAGAAAAGGAAATGATATCCACAATAAAGGCATATATGGCGCAGGCCAAAATAGGATTGAAGGTTGGAATAAAGTATAGGTTCCACTTCATCATTACTTTGATCACTGTTCCATTGTCTTTGATAATTTATTATTTCCTTTGGCAGGCAATCTACGCTTACACAGGACAAGAGGTAATAAGAGGATTTGACTTTCCAGCTTTGATCCAGTATTATGTCTTGAGCATGATTGTTGGATTCTTTGTCTGGTGTGATGTAGACAGGTGGATTTCGCAGGATGTTAGAAGAGGCCACATCATAACTATGTTCACTTACCCAATGCGGTTCATGTGGCAGCACCTGGCTTTTGAGATAGGAATCAATTCATTAGGGATTGTCCTGCAGATGATTCCTGTATTCTTATTCGGCTTTGTGTTTTTTGGGTTGGCAGTAGCTCCTGCTTTCAACTTCATTGCATTCCTGCTTTCAATAATACTGGCTTTTCTGCTGGCGTTTTTCATTAGCTTTAATGTTGGCCTGAGTGCGTTTTGGCTGAAGAAGATTGAAGGATTGAGAAGAGTTAGAAGGACTTTGCTTTTGTTCCTTAGCGGAGGCATGATTCCTTTGACTTTTTTCCCAGTGTGGATGCAGTATGTTTCACACTTTTTGCCTTTTGAGTATGTCCGGTATGTCCCTATTCAGATTTATTTAGGGAAATTCAGTATTTTGGGTGTTTTAGGAATGCTTGGTTTGCAGATGGTCTGGATTGTTTTGCTTTATTTCCTTAGCCAGGTTATTTACAAGAGGGCATTTAAGCAGTTTGCAGGTGCAGGAGTATGATGAAGTTTTTTAGAATCGAGAAAAAGACCGTTGGAATGTCTTTGGCAGGGGAAATGGCCTACAAGACCAACTTTTACATAAAGGCATTTGCAATGGTACTTGCAGATTTTGTAGGTCCTTTGCTGACTTTGTTGATTTACTCTACCACTTTAGGTATTCCTGGATGGTCTTTGAATGAGTTTTTGTTATTTCAAGGTACATTGATTCTTGTGTTTGGTTTAGGCCATACTTTCACAATGCATTTTCCTTATGAAGTTATTCACTGCATTCGCGAAGGAGAGTTTGACAAGTATTTGGTTAAACCCTACAACACAATGCTGTATATACTTTCAGAGTCTTTTATCATAGACGGCCTTCCAGAGGTTGCTGTAGGAATCTGCCTTGTGGCTTACACAATGGTCAAGTTAGGATTATCTGTATTTTCATTTAGTTTCTTCTGGTATCTTGTGCTGGTTGCTGCAGGATTATTGGTACAGGTTGCTGTGATGGTTTTCATAAGTGCTTTTGCATTCCTTGTTGTAAGGTCAGAAGCATTGATGAATCTGTACTTCAAATTGTCTGATTTTATCAGGTATCCTTTGAACGTCTATGCTTTGGGAATCCAGTTTGCCTTTACATTCTTGTTCCCACTGGCAGTCAGCTCTTTTTACCCAGCAGAAGTCTTGCTTAGAGGAGCAACTCCTAAGATATTATTGTCTGTACTGATTCCAGTAATCTTGTTCACAGCAGTGTCTGTGTTCTTGTGGAACCTTGCAATGAAGAAGTATACGAGTGCTGGTGGTTAGATAATTTTATAAACAAATAACCCTTATCTAATTTCTATGGGGGAAATACACGGCATTAAAAGAGTACTGCCGAGAAAAGTCCCAGAAGGGTATAGGCTGGGGGTTGATGGCTGGTTTTTTTCGCAAGAACGGTTAAATGAAAGGCTGGAAGACGGAACCAGAAAACTTCTGACTTTAGACATAAGTATTTCTCCAGATGAATTTGCCAGGGAAGTAAATAAAGCACCTAAAGAAGAGCTGGCAAGCAAAGTTGAGGAATTATATCGCACCATCTGTCCAAGAAATTGCTCTGGCTGTTTTGAAAAAGGAAATATAGAAAATTTCTTATTGACTTTTGACGAAGTTAAACAATATCTAGAACAAGCGATAGAGTTAGGATTAGAGTTTGTTAAATTTCTTGGACCAGGAGAGTTAATAGCAAATCCTGATTTATTCAAAATTCTGGATTATTTCAAAGAAAATAACATCAAAATAGGCATTTTTACAAAAGGTGCAACAGATCAGTTAGCAGCACAGCACGGATTGAGCTTTGAGGAGTTCATAAAAAATATTTGCGATTACGATAATGTAAGAGTTCTTGCAGATTATAGGGCGCACAGAACAATAAAAGCATTAGTTCAAAATGGCATGAATGCAGATTTGTTCCGTCAAAGAATGTCTCTTCAGACAAATCCTGTAACAGCCGCAAATATTGATGAAATACTGGCTGTGTTCAAGTGGGGTACTGAAAGAAACATTCCTGTTTGTGTCACCCCGACAATGGTTAGTGGCCGCGGAAGAAAGCTTATAGATGAAGCGCAAACAAAAGGATTCCAGGCAAAATTAGTCAAATTATATTCAGACATTTACAAGTATCTTATTAATAGAGCTGTAATGACCCGAGAGCAATTGGAAAGAGAAGGAGTCTCTGCATATGCAGGAACCGCACCATGCAATCAATTGTCCTGCGGGATGTTTATCAGAAAAGACGGTGTTGTTCAAGCATGTCCAGGTAATGATGGTGAAGAATTCATAATTGCAGAAGATGTCAGAAAAGAACCTCTTAAAGACATCTGGGTAAACAGCAGGAATTATGCTCTAGGCCCGGTATTCAATAACAAGTGCGTTAAAGACGGCATTACCATTCCTTATGAATTATACCAAGAAGTGAGTAAAAGAGTGCGTCTTGAAGTTAGACGTATGCCAAAAATACCACGTGCAAGGTAAACTGCGATACACAGTTAAGACCTTAAGATTTATAAATCAACAGCAAATATTTAACTGTATGCCGCTAATTTTAGATTCATACAAAAAAGATGAAGAGACAATTTTGTTGCGCAAGGCACGAGAGGATATTCCTGAAGCTACTTCTTTAGTTGAAATAATAGATAATGAAAAACAGACAATATTGTCAATTAAAGTTGGTTCAAATGATCGAG
>JAHWHC010000053.1 GCA_019323555.1 Candidatus Woesearchaeota archaeon | reverse complement strand
GACCAAGCGCACACAGCACTGGATAATAGAATTAAGAATATCAGTAAGCTCAACCCTCTTTTTAGCATGGAAATAACACCAAATGAATTAGTATTTAAACTTTTTTATTTTTTGTTCCTGAATCTGACTAAGCAGGATGGTTTGATCCAGCATTGTTCACACTGGTTGCATTTCTCGTATTTTTCGCCAAAGCATTTGTCATTGCGTAGCTTTAGCATCTTCACTCCGTCTATCACTCCCATTCAATCACCTATGTCGTGATGATATATAAAACTTTTCGTTATTTTAATAGATGTGTAATCACTGGTTTGATACTACTGCAGGTTTTTTAGTGCAGGAGGCGGGTTTTCAAGCTCTACCCTTAGTGGGTTTGGTATTCCTGCAACTGCTATGTCTCTTATAGAATGCACCTGGCAGTCGCATATTGCTACACCTTCTTGGCTTACAAATGTGCAGTCCAGAGACGGTGTTGCAAATCGTCCTCTCTGCACATAGAATAAATCGTTTGTCACGCCGTATAGATCCATGTTAAAGAATGTTTTCCTGGTGTCTTTTGGTGTTCTAACAACTGCTTCGCTGTTTATGCTTATCAGGCTGTCTGAGAAAGGGTCATCTACTATGTTGCCTTTTACCATGTCTATTGTGCCTACCAGTCTTATTCTGTCTAATATGAAATTTATTGTTGCGGCCCTGTTGGGTCCTTGTGTCATAAAGCCTGCCATGTCATCTGCTGCCTTGTCTGCTATGTTCTGGTACAATCCAGATGCAATCTCTCCGCAGTCATAGGATGGGAACATCACTCCTTCAACTCCAAAGAATTTGTGTACTTTGTCTGCAGGGGTATTTGCATATCCTTCTGCGTCGCCTATAACTGCGCTTCCTGTCATTGTACCGCCCAGGACTATTATTAGTAGAATGAATGCTTTGATTAAAAGTACTGCTGCTATTATTCTGCTATTCATCTTGCCTCTTTTTTTAATGCATCAAGAAAATGCATATATAAACTTGTCTATTTTTTTCTTGTTTTGCTCTAATTTCTTGTTGCACTCAGAGACTAACTCAGAAATGTATGTGTCTGTGACAAGTATTTTTCCTTTTTTTGCTAAAATAGTAGATACATTCTCTGTGCTCACAATCTCAACAACATATCTTTTGTTGACTGTGATCATTCCTGTTCTCTTGAAGCCGGAATTCTTGGCAATATTAACCAGTTTTTCAGCAGCTTCAATGTCTCTGCAGCAGATGTGCAGTATCATTCCTTCCTCTTTCAACCAGATATCTTCCTGCGACTTCAAGGAATTCTTTATTTCCTCAACAATCACAGGCCCGTGCTTAACCAAGAGCCATTTTGCTTCATCTTTTCTCCCAGACTCTGGAATCTCTATCACAACTATCCGGCCTGAGCAAGAGCTTGTTGTGTAATACTCTTCTTTAGAATTAATCAAGTCAACTAATTTTTGGATATCTTTATCTATCTCTCCTTTTTGTGACTTGTCTATCTTTCCTAGAATGTTTTTCTTGTCTAGTTCAAAAGGCATATACTTATAGAGAATTAAGTTCTTTAAAAAACTATCTTGCTTCAACTACTTTTTTCATCTCTTTCACAAATGCCTCTGCATCTGCTTTGTAGCGGTCATATTCTTTTCCAGTTATTCTCTGGATTTCCCTGTGTGTTATCCTTCTGCTTAGCTTGTAAAAGAACTCCATGATTTTTACTGCTTGTTTAGAGACAAGTTTTTTCTTGTAGAGCTTCTCATGCATCATATCTGCTATGTGGCTTGGGCTTGGCGGTATCTCGCCTACTCTTATCAGTGCTGCGTGTGCTGCATCAATCACTGCCCAATACAAATCTAATACTGCCTGCATCACGTGCCAGTCTGCATTGACTAATGTTGCTGGTGCTCTTGCAAAATATACATACATGCTCTCTCTTGTTGGCCTTATCCTTCCCTGGAATAAGAGCATCTGCAGCGGTTCAAATATTCCGGTATCTAATAATGGAACTCCGTCTCTAAGCATGTTTACTGCTAAAGGATCGCCATTTCTGACATATTCCCAGAAGTTAGTTAATTTCATTGTTGTTATGTGCAGTCTTTTTGAGACTTTTGATGCTGTTCTCTCTGTTATCACCCTGTATGCCTCTACCACTTCAGGGCTTAAGACTAGTGTTAGGTCATCAACAAACAGTAATATGTCTATATCCCTTTCATAGATTGGTTTTTCTCTTCTTGCTGAGCTTCCGAATAATATTGCTGATTTCAGGAATTCACCCAGTTCTTGCTTCATTGAGTTTGCGAATTTATCTGCAAGTTTGTAGTCTGCTGTATTGTAATTTCGGATGTTAGGGTGTTTTCTTTCCTCAATAGTAAAATCCATAACACCTCCTTTTATTAGAGTGTATAAAAGGTTTTATAACTATTAGAGAATAATTACATCTATTCAACATATAGCTTTTAGTTTGGAAAAGTATAAAAAGAAGTTCAAAATTCTTTATGTTATGAGCAAAAAGAAAGAGGGGATTTCCGACGATTACAGGATTGAGATTGAGCAGGCTCTGGAAGAAGTGATCCAAAGGCCTGTCGGCTCTGATTCTTTGGAAGCTAAAGTTATTCCAGCTGATATTCCTAATACAGTCGAGCAGCTGCTTGATTACGCAAAACACAGTGCTAATACAGAATACTCCCCTGAAGTAAAGGTCTATGAGACCTCTACAGAGAGCGAGAGCACCAATTACTGGTATAAATCAGATGATTCGGTAGAGACAACAACAGACAGCTCTCACACCGCAAGTTATCATTTTACTGTTCACGAAAAGAACATGATGCAGGATGCAGAAGCCTTGAATGCCTCTGCGTTCATGTTTAACACTTTTGGGGTGCATGATGCCCTCACGCACATTAATGAGGATTCGCAAGCCAAGATTGATGTTTTCAAGCTCCTGCACAAGGCAGAGTGGGTCATGATGTATGACAATGCCTGGCTGGTCACCAGCATTTAACTACTTTCTAGTGATGAATAACCGAAAGCTTTATAAAGGATGAGTTTCTATATAGGGGACATGGCACAAACCACAGAGGTCATTTACAGGGCATAGTAAATCCCCCTGTTTCCAGCAATGGAAATACCTTACCCCAAAGATTTCTTGTCCTGGAAATGAACTCTTTTATTTTTTAAAAAATGGTAAACCAAACAAAACACGTTTTCTACGTGGGCGAGAGAGCCCCAGACGATTCTAGACAAGTTAAGCTTGAAGGCTGTTTAATTGAAAGCAGGTTTTCAAAAGGCGATATTCTATTTTTACAGGGTTTTTCTGGAAAACATGAAGATTACATGCATTTGCTGCTTCCGCTTGGAGAGGAGTTTCGTGTAATAACATACAATTATAGAGGCCACGGCGGCAATAAGCAAAGATTTCAGGACAGGGCAGTATTAAGTGATGTAGAGCAGATCATAGCTCATGTCCCTAGAGGAGGAAAAATTCTTGCGCACTCATACGGTGCAAATTTAGCAACAAGACTTACTTCTGATAAGATTCAGAGAGCATATCTATTAGAACCATATTTGAGTCCTGCAACACTTCCTTCAGCATATCGTCTAGGCGCAAAAGCATGCGAGACAATATCTATTCTTCCAGTTATTTTGCCTGGGCTGGATGCGATTCTTGATGCAAGCAGTGCACTTCATCAGAAAAAAATTCTGCAGGGTTTAGCAGAATTAAGCAAGGTTAAAGCGCAGGAATTTGACAAGCCTCTTGCTTTCACTCTTGCAGATCAGGACGAGCTTTTTGCAGTGCCTTCTCCTGAAAAATACATGCGGATAATAGATCTTATCAAGGAGATGTATCCTCACGCAAGAAATCGCAGTGAATTAGTCCGAGGATTAAACCACTGTCTTAACAAGACTCCTGGTGATTTTGTGCCATTTCTAAAACCTGAAGAAGGAAAAGACAGCGATAGAATAATCGAAGATATTGTTAAGTTTTTTTCAGAATAAAATCTACTCCAAAGGTATTTCTGTCCAAGGCTTGTATTCTCCGAATGGAGGCACATAGCTTCCGAACATTTGTCTTGGTGATTGCTTGTATCCTAGATACCTTCCTTCGATATCTCCCCATCCTCGTGCAGGTGCCCCTGGTCCGTACTGTGATTCAAATGGTGCATTGAATGCTCTCCAAGTTTCAACCAAGATTCTTCCTTCATTAAATGCTTCCTCTTCATGCCCTTCTGACACCATGAATCCTTTGAAGCCCTGTTTCTTGAATTCTTTTGCAGCCTCTACAACTGGAAATATTCCCTGTCCTGGCGGCAGGTGGCCGTGTGCTCCTGACATGCTGTTGACTAACTGTATTGAGCCAACTTCATCTCCTTTTGCAAGTTCTTTTATCTCTTCCATGTACCATTTGTTGAATTCCTCTACTCTTTTGTGCCATGGAAGTTCTGTCTTGAAGTGCTGGAACCACATTCCTAAGTGTGATGTATCTAGGCATCCCTTGATGTGTGTTGCTGCTGCTCTCTCTGCCTCGCTTCTGCTCATTCCAGGTTCATAATAAGGATTAGGCTTCTCTTGCTCTGTTTTTGGATCTTTTATCGTCTTAGATGTTAACAAGTCCACCATCTTATCTCTTGCTTGATGGATTAGTTCCTTGAATTCTTTTGGGTGTGAGCCATATGCATGAGGCCATCCCAGCTCTGGTCCGACAGAGACCGGTCTTTTTGCATTTTTGTTATAGATTGTCTCTTGTCTTGCTGCAACCCCTAGTTTTGCATAAGATTCTGTTGTTCTTTGCATTGCATATTCCCCTATTGGCTTTAGGTATTCTGCTTTTTTCTCATTCTCAGCTGCCTGCTGCTCGTATGATTTGATTGTGTCAATCTCTTGTTCATATTTTGCTTTGTGGTCTCTTATTTCTCTCTCTTGTTTCAGCATCTCTTCTTGGTTTCCTTCTTTTTTTGCTTTTTCATATGCTTCTTGTGCATCTGATAGATCTTTATGTGTTCTTTTTGCATAGGCCCTATATGTAGAAGCCCATCCTCTTGCTTGGTCTATCTGTGTCTGTAATTGTTCTCTCATGAATAATTGCTCTGGTGCCATATCTTTTTCTTTGGCCCATTTTTGGAAATCTTTCCACTCCCATGTTTGCAGTGTTGTCGGTTTTCCTTGT
>JAHWHC010000052.1 GCA_019323555.1 Candidatus Woesearchaeota archaeon | reverse complement strand
CTCATTTTGTTATACCTCCATTTAAACTTCATATTACCTATATAGATTAGAAACTACTTAGTTATTGTCACTGAAACACTGCTTCAGAATCAAAAAACAAGCCCTAAACAACCTTATTACAGTTCCCTATTGTTCCAGAGGCCTTATTTCAAGAATACTATGTTTTTCTTGCCTCTTTTCTCCTTATGAACTACTTTTCTTTCTTCAAGTTCCTTTAGAAGCCGTGAGAGGTGTGCTTTTGAAAATCCAGTAATGACCCGTAATGTGCCCTGCTCGCACTCTCCCTCTTTCCTCTCAAGTATCGTGACTATCTGCTCTTCATCTTCTTTAAGATGTTTTTCAGTCTTCTTAACTTGCTTTATCTTTCGCGGGTAAGCAAAATATATCACTGGAAATAGCACTAGCAATAATATTATCAATGCAATCCAGCCGCGGTAATCTTTTTTTGGCTCTATCTGGGCAAATATCGCAATCTCTTCATCCTGCTCCACATCTTTATCAGCCCAGATAAATATCAAGCTTCTGCCGTCTGTATCAGTTTCTGTTGGCTTTGGGTATATTGAGCCTCCTTGCTTGTGCAGTGGCTTTTTCAGCAGGGCTCCTGAAGGCAAGACAAGCTTTATCTCCATTTCCTTGACAGCATACCCTAATTGCAGGTTCATCAAGAAGTTAGTTTTATCAATCACATCCTGGGTGATATAATTATATTTTATGGCTGTAACATTTTCAAGCATTCCGTCAAATTCTTTTTGCGAATCATCTAGATAAACAGTCAGTGCAGTGTAATCTTCTGGTAAACTAAGGTTAAACTCTCCTGTAATTTCTTCAGAAAATATAATCTCGACCTCTACAACTGCCTTGTCATCAACTAAATTATAAACAGCGTTATACTTATCAATTTCTAATGCAGAAACACTTGTTGTTAATACCAACAATATCCCAATAAGCAATACCCACCGCATAAGATATATACTAATATTTAATAGTATAAATAGCTTTTGTAGAATTAATATGTCGCCTTAGGCATTCCTTCTCTGTATGCAAACACTTGTTTTACCTGCTCAAGCATGATGATTGGATTTATTTGCAAAGGATCCCTGTAATACTCTCCTTTTACATAAGCTCTTGCTTCAGCTTCAGTTAATACTACATATTCTTCAGGCATCTCAACCAGGTCAGCAGTAATTTTTTTCGTCCTTCTGTTCAGCTCGTCATACACAACAGTATCAAACTTGAACTGTATTTTCTCAACAGTAGCTCCCTCAAATGTTCTCTCAACAACTACAGGAACTCTGTACTTGTTATCAAATCGTAATATTGCCCCTTCGCCATTCTCTTTCTCAAAGATTAACGATAAATTTGAGCTGTAATATCTGTCCTCAACATGAAGCACTTGATTGGCAGTGTCTTTTTTTACAGGAACTCCATTTTCAAACATCTTCATCCAGTCTACAGGGCTATAAGGATATGCCTCCATAGGTATCTTCATGTAAGCCATGTGTGTCTCATCAATGCTTCCTGTTCCATTGCCTCTTACCTTAGACAGTCCGTAATCAGATATCTCTCCAAATAATACATAGACTTCTTTGGTGGAGGGGTTCCATTTTGCAAGGTCCCATTTCCTGCTGACCTCTCTCCACATGCTTGCTCTCCAGTCCTTGAACACTTTTGCCTCTACTTTATTATTGACCGTGTAATACCAGTATCCTTCTGGCAGTGCATCTAAAAATTCAGGAATAGGATTTTCCAGAGGCAGATTCTTCTCAATCTTGATTATCCGCTTTACTTCAGGCTCTTCTTGAGGCGGCTCTTCTTTAACTGCCTCTTTGACAATTTCTTCTTTTACAGGCTCTTCTTCTGAAGGAACCTCTTCAATAACAACGCAAGAAGTCAGTAGAATCAATATGATTGTTAATATGATTATTTTCTTCATGAAAAAAGGTAATTGAATGTAATATATAAAGCTGTTTATTTCTCTCAAAAACCATAACCTTTTTAAACGAACCCCGTTTTTTCGAGGGTAAAGGTGAGTTGAAGATGACAGAAAGAATGATTGGATTAGACGAAGCAGTTGCTATAGCAGAAGCTCCAGTAGAGATACCAACAGCACCAAAAGAGACAAATAAAGCCACAGTCGCATTCTGTATTGAGACGGATAAAGACTGGCGCCCTGTTGCTCTGCCAGCAGGAGCAGACGTTGCTCTATTGAAAGAGTTGTCTGGCGCTAGGAACGTATATGAATTGCAGTTTGATGTGGCAGCATTTATGCGGAATAAGTATAGAGAGGTCACAGAAGGCCCTCTTAACGAGCATCATGTCTACAATCTCTTTACTGCAGACAGGCAAAAGCTGGAGCAGTTCTTTGATAAATATGAACTGCACAGATAAGTCATTAACTTTTTATACTTTCTTTACTTATATTTCTTAAAATGGCTGGTAATATTGCAGAAGTTGTAGCTAATGACCCGCACATAATAAAAATAATTCCTTCTGAATATGCTTCTGTTCCAGAGGTTGATGAGTCTTTGTTCAATGGTGATGTGAGCTGGCATTTGCATGAATTCAAGAGATTCTTGAGCCTGCCGTATATTATTGATGATTTTGATGATCATGAGCATAAAAGAAAGCCTTGGGCAAATGCAATGTTTGAGGCGCATGGCAGGGAGTTCTGGGATTATGCTGTTTATGGTAATGCCTTGAAGAGAAGTAATTTTGTGTGGCTTAATGGAGGTTTTACTCCTATGGTTGATGCGCTTGTTGATTCATATTGTGGTCCTGGCAAGGAGCAGTTTAAAATTCTTGCAGACAATTTTAAGCAGGAATACCTGCCGCATGCAGAATACGCGTATCTCCCTAATTCCATCAAGGCACTTCATGTTAAAAGATTAAAGGCACGCGCCCATGAGATTCTTAAGTTTTGTGAGAAACAGACGGTCTTACAGGAAGCTGCTTAGCTTTTACTGTGCCTGTTAGTTTTTCAGCTAATTGTGCGTTTCTTGCTTCTTTTACTTGTTCAAGTGCATATTCTATTTGTTCATCTGTTATGAATTCAATCAATGCATAGTCTTTTTGGAATATCGGGCTGTATCTGCTTAGGAAGTTCCTGAATCTTTCGTAGAATTCCTGTTCTCTTTTTTCTTCTGAATATGCAAATCTCTCTAGCTCTGAACTATACGCTGTGCAGGTCCGTAGGAAGGCCTCTGCATCCTCTACTTTATCAGGTTCTCGCCATGCTTCGCGCATCACTGCCGGCATCATAACTATGCATGCTATGTTTTCTTCAGAACTCAAGGCAATCTCTCCAGCTGTTTAAGTAAGTAATCTTCTTCAGGTCCTGTCTCTATTTTTTCAGGGCCTTTTACCTCTATTGGTTTTTCTTCTTCCTGTTCAAATGCTCCTATCCCTTCTGTCTCTTTCTTGACTTTCAGCTCTATTGTTGACATCTCTTCTTCATCAAGCTGTCTTGGCTGCCACATCAGGTTAAGGCCGTCTTTCTCTCTTCGCGGAATGATGTGCAGTATTGCGTGATTGTGTTTTTGTCCTGCTGCAACCCCGTTCTGCATCAGGAGATTGGTTCCTTCTGCGCCTATGGTTTCAAATGCAGCCATTGATATCTTGTTTGCTTTTGCAAATAATTCTCCCACAATAAAGTCCGGTATCTGTTCAAGTATAGGATAATGCTCTTTAGATGTGATGATGACGTGGCCAGTTGATGCAGGGTTCAGGGCTAGGAATGCGAATATCTTGTCATCTTCATACACTTTTCCTTTTTTTGATTTGATTATTTCACAAATCTCGCATTTTTTCCCCATTTTATTGTCCTGTCAGCATGCCTGCTATCTGGTCAAGCTTCTGCCTCTCTTCATCTATCTCTTCTTCAGGCTCTTCTTTTTTCTTGGCCTTCTTCTTTGCTTTTTTCTTTGGATTCTTCTTAGCCTTCTTTTTTGCTGCTTTTTTTGCAGCTTCTTCTAAGGATTCTTCTTCCTCTGCTTCTTCGATCTCTTCTGCTTCAATTACTTCTGGCTCTTCTTCTTCTGGTTCCTCAACTTCCTCTTCTTCAGGCTCTTCAGCTTTCTCTTCAGTCTCTTCTGTTTCCTCTTCTTCAGGCTCTTCTTCCTCTGCACCTTCTTCTCCCAGTGTTTTTGCTATGCCTGGCTTTAGTGCAGCTAAAATTTTCTTGTAATCAGCATCACTTATCTTGTGTTCAGGAGGTTCTATTCCGATTCCGTCGTTTTCCATTCTTGGTATTATGTGAAGCATGAAGTGCTGCGCCCGTTGGCCTGCTGCAACTCCGTTTGCAACAAAGATTGTAGTTCCCTGAGCCTTCAAAGCTCTTAGTAAAGCGTGAGAAATTCCTTTTGCAACCATGCCGATGTGTGCAACAACATCGTCTGGTATCTGCGGCATCACAACGTAATGTTCTTTGGTGATAAGTAAAACATGTCCGGGATTTGCTGGATTAATATCCAATACTCCTACTACTTTGTCATCTTCATATATTTTCCTGGAGGCGACCTTGCCTCCTGCTATCTGGCAGAATATGCATTGCTGCTTTGCCATGGCAGCCATCTGCTCTGGGGTCATGTTCTCTTGATTCATTATGTTATCCTATTTGTGTCCAATATAAAAAGTTTGCCCCAATTTAAAAAGAAAAAGCTTATAAATAAGTATTTGTATAATATTAAAAAAAGGTGATAAATGATGTTTCGCAGTAAAAAAGCTGTCTCACCACTTATAGCCACTATTCTGCTAATTATTTTCTCCATAGCTTTAGGCGCTGTTGTCATGAGCTGGGGAGAGGCGTATATTGAGGAAAAGGCAGAGTTCGTGAAAGGCACGCAAGAGACTGTTGCTGGCTGCGATGCAACTTTTATTAAGATAATACAGATCAGCGGCGTTCCTCAGATTTGCGTAAGGGATGATGTTATAGAGGCTTTTGTTGAGAACGGCCCTAATACAGAGATCTATGACATTCATGCAAGGATTGTTGGTACAGACGGCATCGCGACTAGGGAATCTGCGTTAGATGCTCCTATGCTGGTTGGTGATGCAAAGAAAGTCATGTTCCGCTTTAATCCAGTAGGCCAGATAAGGCAGGTTAAGCTTACTCCTATGGTTCTTAGGGCAGGTGCCTTGACACCTTGCACAGATCAGGGAGTTATTGTAGAGAATGTGAATCCATGCTGATCCATTTTCTTATTGCTTCTTTTAGTATCTCTTCTAGTGTTGCCTGGTGAAAGGTCAATAGTGGAAATACTGGTGTTTCTCTCTCTGTTCTCTCATTGCAGCTGTTGTGCCTGCAGAAATCTCCCTCTAGGTTTTTATTGGTGTATTTGACGTGGTTTCCTGTTGAAAATACGTCTCGTATCTCTCTCTGTATGCTTACATCTCTTATTTCATAGAAATGGTTCTGTGCAGAGTCCTCCAGCCGTATCCCTACATAGTTTCTCAACAGGTTGTGGTCGTGTATGTCTGCCCCTTCTGTATTGACTAAGGATAATCCCACATTATAATTGACAATGTTGCAGTTCTTTATCTCAACATTTTTCCTGTTCTGCAGAAGTATCCCTGTTCCTTTGAAATCTCCCCTAAGCACAGCATTGCCGCAGTCAATCACGACACTGTCTGCACCAACTATGATTCCGTCAGGCAGGTAATAATTCTTGTTGCAGAATTCTTGGTCTGTTGTGTATGTCTTTCCATCCAAGGGGTCGCTGCACGCAAATACAATAGGGCACAGCACTAAAAATAACACTATCCACCAGCTTTTTTTCAAATGTACACCTCTTTTTTTAGTCTTTTTTTACGTGTTCGTAAAATTGTATGAGTAAAAACATGAATATGTAGAATATTGGGTAAAGCAGCCAGCCCTTGCCTCTTTTCTTTGGTGCTATTGTCATCTTCTCTGGCTGCGGCTCCTCTTTTGGCTTCTCTATTTTCTCTTCAGTCTTGTTCTCTTTGGGTTTTTCATATTCTATTATCTCGTGTTTTATGCAGTCATTGTCATTTTCTTCATTGCACCTTGCGCTGCAGTAAAAGTCATCATTAAAGCAGGGATTGATGTCTTTCTCTTCATTGCAGAGATTCTCAAAGCAATATTCCTTGTCTATTGGCTTGTTGATATCAAACTTGTTGAATTTTGATGTTATCATGCTCACAGGTGTCTGGGTGCTCTTGTCAGCGTGCTTGATTATCGTGTTCTCAAATGCATTCAAGAATCGCAGGCCGATCCTGTTTTTCAGCATTGCATTGTCTTCCAGTAATATATAAGAGGAGTTCTTCAGGTATACACCAACGTGAAATGTAAGCACATTGCATTTTGTTATTACGACGTTTTTCCTGCCCTCTATGATTATTCCTGTTCCCTCTTGCGAGTTTCCCCGCAATACTGCTGTTCCGCAGTCTAGTGTGACATTGTCTGCCTCTATGAATATTCCGTTTGGCACGTCATAGCTGTCAGAGCAGAATGTCGTGTCATTTGTTATGCGCATGCCGTCTAGTGCATCAATGCAGTCTGCTGCACTGGCAGCACCTGCTAATAAGACAAGCATTAACAAGAACACTGCAAGCCTCATTCTCTCCTCCTTGTTATTATGAAATATGCGATTGGGGCGTAGATAAATACAAGCCCTAGCCAGGTTATCAGCTCTACTTTGTCAAGCCCGCCAGGCAGTAAAAGCACGCCGTATGCAAAAGGGAGCGCAAGTAATGGCTCTAGAAAATCACCTATCCTGTACTTCTTGGTGCGAAGAAACCTGATGAAGGTTTTATGAATTTCTTTTTTCATTTTGAATAGCTATTTTTGTTACGCCGCCTGTTTCTGTCACCTGGAGCTTTGTCGTGCTTAGAAGTTCAGTCAATCCTGAATGCTTCATGCATCCTTTGTTCAGGGCCTCTCTCTGATAATCATATATTTTAATTAGTTCCTTTGGCATGTTTGGATCAAATTCCTTGCTCATGCATTGTTTCTCCAGAAGCTTGAATTTTTTTTGGTCTGCGTCTGATACTGCGTAAAAGCAGTTCATCTCTGAAAGGTGGCTGAAGTCATCCATCACAAAGGCCCTTGCCTCTCTCATTGTTTTTATGTTTGAGAGCATTGCAGGGCACCCAAAGTATTGCTGTGGTGTTTTTCTCAGCTTGCCTTGTTTCATGATATCTAGATTTATCTCTCTTATTCCCTGGTTTGCCTGGTGGTTTATGAGCGCTGAAGTGAGGAAGTACATCCTGAACTTGTCTTCAATGTCTGGCTTGTGCACTGCTCTTCCAGAGTCTGCAGGCATTAAGATTAGCATTAGTGCCACTGCTAAAAACAGTACTAGAACGATTATTGCTGGTGAATCATACTTTATTTTTGCCATATTCCTCTTTTTTTACTGTATAGAATCAGCTATATTTTATACTTTTCTGTTTGCAGACCCCGTTCAGGCACCCATTTTCGCATTCGTGGACTAGATATGCAGACTGCTGGAAGTTTGCGCAGACAGCTTCATACAAGACATCCCCGCCGCAGTGATCATATCGTATAACATAATAATCTATTGCCCGTCCATACACATCAAAGACAGCCCCTCCGTCAGTGTCTCTGCATGGTGCAAGCGGTTCCCTGAATCCGCCGGTCATGACTTCTGGAAATTCAGGACTGCAGCTAACTAAAAGAAAGAATAATAGTATCACCAAACTTTTTTTCATTTTAAACCGCAGGTTTGAAATGCTTTCAAAATCTCTGATTTTGATTTGTATAAAGCCTCCGGCGGGAGCTGCACCCGCGACCTCAGCCTTTTTGTACTTCGCTTCGCTCGTACAAAACCGTCAAGCAAAGCCTGAAGTTACCAAGGCTGCGCAATAGCTACTATGCTACGGAGGCATAATAAATGGTTGCGAAGTTCTTTTGTTATTGCACCTTCGCCTGTGCTGCTTTGCGTAGCACTTCTTTGGGTTCTATCCTTTTGTAAAGGATAGCTATCTATGCTACGGAGGCATATCAATTATACTTAATAATTTCTATTTTCTTTTTAAAGATTATTATTTTGTGCCACAAACCTTATATAGCAGATTATCATATACTATATTACAGGGGGTGATTAGATGAATGCATATG
Organism: Candidatus Woesearchaeota archaeon; assembly: GCA_019323555.1. Lineage (GTDB taxonomy): Archaea > Nanobdellota > Nanobdellia > Woesearchaeales > ARS49 > WJJT01. The sequence goes on along the minus strand of JAHWHC010000052.1, from coordinate 8,946 downwards.
TGCAGATTGCATTGGAAGAGGCAAAAGAGGTAGATATCTACAATGCTTTGAAGGCCTTGCCAGAGGTGCAGGAAGTCCACATTCTTTTTGGGGAGTGGGACATCATTGCTAAGCTAGAGCTTGATGCTCCAGAAGCCCTGGGAACTTTTGTCATGGACAAGGTCAGGTCTCTGCCAGGTGTAAAGCTTACCTCAACTATGATCATTGCAAAGTAAAGCTTTTTATAAGCAAAACCTTTTTTTCTAGGTATGATTATATGCGCTAAACCCTGGCCAGTCATTGGCATGAAGAATAATATCCGTATTCTGAGCAAGCTTGGCTATAAGATGATTCGTTATGACCCTAATACTGCGATATATAAGACAGTCAGGGAGGGCACTCCTTTAGAGATTTTCAAGAGAGACCTGAAAGTTGTCACAGAAGCAGGCATGAGCATTGAGGAGTTTCACTGTTATGCACTTGATTTCAAGACCTTTCGCGAGCGTTTTGAAGACCTGCTTGAGATGATGCGATTAGCAGAAGTGAGTTATTATGTCCAGCACATCAGTGAAGATATGCTGAAGAACGCAGAAGAGCTGAACAAATTAATTAAAAAATTAAAAGAAAACAAGATTCATTTCTGTATTGAGAATGAGTTTGTGTGGGAGGGTTTTTCCTCTGTCTGCACCAGCATCGAGAAGATAGAGGAGGTTCTGAAGATATTTCCAGAGGCAAGCTTCTGTCTTGACACAGGCCATTCATTCAAGATAGGTGTTGACCCGCATGAATTTTATAAGAGATGCAAAGAGAAGATAAAAGTGATTCACCTGCATGATTTCAAGGACGGACAAGACCATCTTGTTCCTTTTACAGGAGATTTACTAAAATCAAAGATAGTTGAAGAGTTAAAGCAATTCAAAGGGCCTATTGTAATAGAGCTTTTTCTGCCAATCTGGGAATTGTATGAAGAAAAATACGGCGAAGCAATGGATCTGCTTTCTAAGAATTTATTATGAATGCGGGGGAAGGGATTCGAACCCTCGGACCCACTAAGGGACAGGATGTCTCAAGTTCCTATGAACTCGTGTCCTTCTTAAGTCCTGCGCATTTGACCAGACTTTGCTACCCCCGCATAGAAGGTGCCTGGTTAGAAAAATGAAACAGCTTGCCTTTAAAAAACTTATTATCTAAGAGACGTTGTATACACTTATTGTCTGGTCTGCATGGTTTGTCACCAGAAGTTTTGTTCCATCTGGAGTCAGGGTACACAACTGCGGATTCCTTCCAGTTGCCACGCGTAAGGTCTCTTGGTCTGCCTTTCGGGTAATCACTAATTCATCTGCAGCAGGATCTGGCTTAAAGATGAAATCTTTTGTTTCTGTCTTAATATACGCGTCTTCAGGCAGTTTTTTTTGCATTTGCGTCACAGAATTCTTCATTCCTGTTTCCAAATGTACATTGTATAATCTTTCGTAGAAATCTAGAAGATATATGTTTACACCGTCCTGTGTTACTGCGATTTCTGTGGGCAGTGAGTCCATTGCAATAGTGCTTGAATAGCTAACTACTGGAAATTCTGGCAGGACAGTTTCTACTGCTGCTGGTTTGCTGCACCCGCTTAGCAGGATCAACAGTATAAACAAATATATTTTTTTATTCATGTCCATTTAAGAATTATCTTTGTTTAAAAAGCTATCTCTTAATATCCGAAACTGCACTGGAAATCAAATACTTGGAGAGTTCCTTTTGTGAAGAATATGTCCTCTTTTTCGTGCAGCCCTTCAAGTTCTATCCTTAGTGTCATGGTTTCCTGCCATGCATTGATGCTTACGATTGCTTTTGATATTTCATAAAATAGTTTTATCTTGTTTTTGTCTCCAAAGCCCTGCACGAGTGTTATAGCGCCCACCATTTTTTCTCCTTCAAAAAGCAGTGTCCTGTACTTGTCTGTGAATCCGCCGTCTCCTCCGCTGAATGTCTCAAGCCTGGAGGTCTCCAGGAGATTCACTCGGTTGAGCTGCTCTTCTATTACATTTGCACAGGGGTCTTCTGGAAAGAAGAATGTTGCTGTTCCAAAGAAATATCTTACATAGTCCATGACCTCTATCTTGTGCGCCTGTGCAGGCCCTTTTTCAGGGTATGAAGGAACTTGGTTTACGATTTCTTGCTGATAGTATCCGTTTTCTTTTTGTGCATAATATGGCACTTCAACAGCCATTGGTGTCATTCCTGTGGGTGTCTGTCCTTGTGAGACAAACGCGCCTATGACTGCGACTAATAATATCCCTGCAAGAATCAAGTAATGTATTTTTTTGTGATCTATCCTCAACACCTCTTTGCATATCCACTTTATTTTCTACTATATAAATATTATTGAAAATTCCTCAAACTCTCCTGTTGCCTTCTCCCACTTCACAGCAATATCTTCCACTTTAGATGCAGAAGGTCCCTTCTTGCATCTCTCTAACAACCTTTTCAACTCCTCTTCACTGCCTTCTGCAACAACTTCCACTGTTCCATCAGGATTATTTCTTACCCAGCCTTTCAGATCTTTGGCTGATTTCTTGACATGGTCTCGAAAGAAAACTCCCTGGACTTCGCCATGGATAATCAAATGCAGTCTTTTCATAATTCGTCTTCACAATTTGGGCAGACATTGATTCCTTCTATGTTTGTTATCTCTCTTGCATATTCCCCGCATAATTCGCACACGCCTTCATCATCTCTCTGTCGCAGTATCTTTCTCTCTTCCCTTACCTCAAATCTCTCAACAAGAAGGTCAAAGAGGTCTGGCTCTATTTTCAATATGTCCTTCATTGTGATTAATCCTAAGAATTTGCCTTTGTACATCACAGGAAGGTGCCTGATATTATGATCCCTCATTACGCGTATTGCCTCGAATAAATCTTTGTCTGGAGTGATTGTGACCAGGTTTGTCTCCATAAGGTCTTTTACTTTTTTCTTTCCTGCTGTGCCTTTTGCAACTGCTTTTCTTACAATGTCCTGCTCAGAAAGGATCCCGACTATCTGTCCTTTTTCTTCAACAAGCACAGAACCGATGTGTTTTTTTGCCATTAAGTCAGCGCACTGCTTTAATGAAGCGCCTGCTTTGATTGTTATTGGATTTTTGGTTATTGCATCGCCGACTTTGTAGCCTGTTTCCATTGAATCACCCCATAAATCAGAAGCATAATCCAGCTTATAAATATTTCGTTAAATTGTTGGGTGGTGAAAAGAAAAGCAAAACTATTTAAACAGCCTCAAAATCCGAAAAGCTTTCGTGAGTGAGATTTTATGAAGCTAGAGGATAGTGTGGCGACTGATGAGCGCGCAAGATCTGCAGTATGCAGACTAAAAGAGATTTATGTTAGCCCGGCCTCTCTGCAGGAAAAAGTTGATGCACAGAAAGCAGTGTTTGAGCTTCTTATGTCCCTGGAAAAAGAGGGTCATGACACAACGCCGTATTTTAATGAAGTTGTTGATATACTAATTGATTACAACTCACCAAAAAGTATTTAAACAAGTGGCGTGCAACCAAGGTTTCGTGAGGTGAAGAGATTATGAATACAGACACATTAGATACTATTGCAATAGAAGATTCAGTGGCAGAGATTGAGACTGTTGATGCTGCAAAAACATTTATTCATACAGTCATCAGCAAGTTTCAGGCGCAGTATACGATTGAGGATCCGGACTATGTGAAAGATGCTGTCCGCCCTGTTGTGCGTGCCCTGCAGTGCCTGCACAGGAAAGGGTTTGACATGAAGCCTTACGCTGATCAGATAATTGCTGATGCAGCTGCAGAATACAGGCATTATTCTGGAGAAAAAAAGAATGATGCATATAAGTCAACACTCATAGTTGCTGACCATATAATGCATAGGCGTGATACTGGTTTTTTTAAAAAAGGAAATTAGGTTCTAGTTTTGCACTAGAACTTCTACATCTTTTCCAAAGATCTTTCTAAGGCTCTCGAATACAGGCTCTTTGATAAAGACTCTCTGCGGTATCTTGACTTCTGCAATTGCTTTTTCCATCTCTTCGATGTTAGACTTCTGCAGAGGCCCCAGGGATCCGTCTGGATTGATATTTGCTTTCTCAATCATTCTTTCCTCAGAATCAATGTTCTGTATCAGGAATGCCTTGTCTCCGAGCAGGGTCAATTCCCCGTATTTTTCTCCGTGCTTTATCCTTATCTTTGCTTTCTCAAGCTCTCTGCCTCTTTTCCTTTGCATGTACTCTACAAGATACTTGATAAGCTCTCTTCCTGTTTTCTTTATTTTTTCTATGTCTGTCTTTCCCAGCTTGCCTGCATCAAAGTCTTTCTTTGCCTTGATGATTTCCTGCAGCATCCTGCAGTATTTTGCAGGTATTTTTGCAGGCTCTATGCATGCTGTCTCAAACAGTTTTGCAAGGTTTGCCTCTGAGATCTTTGTCTCGCCCTCCATTGTCAGGATGTCTCTGACTATGGTGATGATTGTCTCGTACATGTGAAGAACTGATTCTTCCTGCCTGATCTTCTCTATCTGTGTGAAGAGTCTCTTCAGTCTCTTCAGGTATTTGTCGCATGCATCGACCAGTTCGTCAATCTCTTTTCCAGAGATAACTTTCTTGGTGCCGTGCTCTGCCTCTTTTCTTACCTGAAGCACTTTCTCTAGGACCTTTATGTCTTTCTCTTCAAGCAGTTTTTCTTTCTTCACAAAGACCTCTCTCATCATCTCAGCAGTCTCTTTTGGTGCTGGGGGTGCTACTCCATACAACATAAGTGCTGCCTGGCTTGGCGTGAATGTGCTCCAGAAGAAGTCTTCTGTGCCGATATTTTTTAACTTGTCCTTTACCCTGTCAAGCATCTGCTCTCCAGAGCTCATGTACATGTCAATTGCTTCTGGGCTTGGCTTTATCTTACCCATCTTCAGCAGTTGTTTCCATGGCATGAAGATTCCTCTGTCGTAGAAAGGCACGCCGTCTCTTAGGAATGTAAAGATGACTGGGTTTGCCTCTCTCATGCTGTCCCAGAAGTCTGTCAAGATGTAGACCTGGATGTTTATCTTGTTCCTTATGCCTGTTATCTCTCCTGCCTCTAGGCCCATGCCGACTATGATCGCTCTTAGCTTGTCTTTCAGTTCTGCTCTTGTCATTTTCTTGACGTCTGTATCGTCGATTATCAGGAAGACGTCAATGTCTGATTCAGGTGTTGCCCTTCCCTGTACAAGGCTTCCTGCAAGAACATATGCTACAATGTACTTCTCAAACTTTTTCAGTACCATTGTTTTGTGCACTTCTGCTATCTTTATTGCTGCAAGCATCCCTGTGTCGTGGATTGGGGCTGCCATTGCAAATAACTGCAGCATCTCGTTTTTTCCGTCATAGCAGTTCTGCCATAATTCAGATATCAATATTGTATCAGGAATGATGTTCTTGTCAATCTCTTTTGCAGTGTTTTCCATTATTGCAGTCAGCTTGTCTTTCAGCTCTGCTTTTGACATCTTGTGCGGTTCTGAATCATCAATAAGAATCAGGACATTCAGCTTGTCTTTATCCTCTGGCTTTATCTCTTCCCCTGGTTTTGGTTTTGGGGGAGGAAGAAGTGCCATTCCCATTATGTATTTGTCAAACTTCTCAAGTGTCTGCTTCTTGAACTTGTCCAGTTTTTGCTTTACCTGGATCAGTCTTTTCTGCACGTCTGGCGGAAGTTTTTCTGCCAGTTCTTTTGGTAATTCTTCTGTTGGTTTCTTTTCTTCTTTTTTTGCCTTTTTTACTGCTTTTTTCTTTGCCATTTTGATTATAACCTCCTATATCACATAGCTTATCTTAGGATCATAACTTGCTGTCCTCTCAGCCCGTTTATAATTGTATTCGATTTTCATAAGTATATTACCTCAAGTCTCTTTGTTATTGATACTGCTCCGCTTGCAATGTCCCTAAATAATTGCATTGCATTCTTCTTTCCTTTCTCTATCAGCTCCAGCATGTATTCATAGGCTACGTCATGAAGCCCGTTTCTTGCTGGATTTGGAAGTACTGAGTTTCCTATTCCTGCAATGTTGTATTTCTTTATTGCATCCATCCATGCTATTGAGAATGCAAATGCTTTTGCCTCTTCATCCCTGTTATCTGGCAGTGTAGGGCTCATTATGTGTCCTATCTCGTGCCCGATTGTGAGCATCATCCTGTCCAGGTGGTTCTTTCTCACAAACACTTCATTGACTCCTTTTCCCTGCCTGTTGAGTGCAAATCCCTGGATTCCTGGTCCGTATCTTCCGCCTCCGTGTGCTTTCTCAAATGCCTTGTCATCAAGCACGTGGATTTTCAGGCTGTCCTCTGGGAGGGCCTCTCCTGTTAGTCTCTCAAATGCCTCCCTAATATATGGCATGACTTCTGCTGTGTTCTCAATCACAGGTGTTGTTGGTCTTGTTGGTGACAAGAACACGTCTGGTGAGACGTATCTTTTGTTGCTTAAGTATAATTGTATCTTGTCTTTTCCTGACATGTAGTTTGCAGCTGTCTTCATTGGCTTTACATCCTCTAGTGCTGTCTCAAGCATGCTTGGCTGCACATAGTCTGCGTGTGTTGTTGCTTTTCCTTCTGCAAAACCATAGCTTGCCCCGCCATATGTGCTTCTTGAAGGGCCTGAAGAGTACATGCTCTGCGGCTGGCTTCCATAGACTGAAGTCATGCTTCTGCCATAACCGCATGAAGAGCTTCTTCCATATCCGCCTGAACATTTGCCGTACATTTTATGCTGCTTTTTTTCCTCCTTTGTAATGATTGAATATTCCTGGAGACATTCTCACATAGTTTTTCATTGCCATGCTTGGATCATCATGCACATACATTGTTCTTGGATCAAGCATCATGTACGTGGCTGTTATTGGTCTTGGTTGATGATAGTCCTTATGTGTTGTTGGTCTCCCTCTTGTGCCGTATCTTGCTGCGTTAAAGTTCTCTTTTGCAGGCTCTGGCTTTTCAGAGTCATATTTTATTGGTGCCTCTTTTTTGTCTTCGTACTTTACTGGTTTCTCGTATTTAACATCTTTTTTTTCGCTCATATTACTTTAGTTCTGCTTCTAAAGGTTTTTTCTTTGAGACTTTTTTAGCCTCTGCTTCTAGGTCGATTCCTAGGTCCTTGAGTGCTTTGATATGCATCTGCATCAGTTGTTCTACAATGCCGAGCATTCTCATCAGTTCCTGTCTCTCTTTTGCAAGAGTTGTCAGTGCTCCTTTATGAAAGCCGATCTGTTCTTGTTCGCTTCCTTCTGATTTTGCTGATTTTTTTGCCATTTTGTTCCTCCGTTTATGCTGCTTCTTCTGCAGCTTTGTAATTGTCTATTTTTGCAGGTGCTGCGTATTTCTGCTTTGCCTGGATTATGCTTTGATACTGGCTTGCTGCAACTGCCATGTACATCTGTGATATTGCCATTGCATTGTCTTTTGCATCTCCGCTTAATTCTCCTGCTAGTTTTGCATACCCTAGTGATAGTCCTGCATACAGTCCGCTTCTCTGGTCTTCTGGAAGCTGTTCTGCAAGCATTGCGTATAGTGCCAGGCTTACCTCTGCTGGCAGGTCCTCGCTTTTTGCTACTTTTTGATATGCATCAAGCATTTTTTCCAAAGCATTTTCTTTTTCCATGATTTTCACCCACCTATGACTTTTTTGTCACATGGGTCAATATAGGTGTTTTGTATATATAAAGATAGTGGGACAAAAAGGTCATAATAAGATTAAAGAAAAGTTTATATACTATATTTCACCTTTTCCTCGTTGGTGATGTAATAATGGCTAAAAAGAAAGCTAAGAAAGCAGTTAAGAAAGCAGCTCCATCAAGGGCTGGAATAAATGACTCTATTAAGGATGCTATTAAATATCCTTGGGCCAAGATGCAGAGAGCATTCTGGTTCTGGTTGATATTACTGCCAATATTCGGCTGGTTCCCATTATATGGTTACATGCTGGATTTCATGCAGGGTATTGTTAAAGGCGCTGATAAAGAGCTGCCTAAGTTCGGCAAGTATTGGGAATTGTTTGGTCAGGGATTCTTTTACCTGGTATTTGCTATTATTGTGGGAGTTATCGTGCAGATAGCTATCAGGATTCCTATTGTGGGATGGATTATCTACATATATGTTATGTTGATAGTTCCTATACTTGCAATAAACTATGCTGTCAAGAGAAGGTTTGGAGCTTTCTTTGACATTGGTCTTGCAACAAAGATGGTTTTCGGCCACTTTGGAGCATATATCGTCTTGATACTTAAGACCATTGTCGTAGGACTGTTCTGGCTTCTGTGTTCAATTCCGATAATTACCTTGATTTGGACATTGCCAGCAATGCAGTTCAGCTCTGGATTCCTATTGGCGCAGTTCTATAGGAAATACAAATAATTTTTTTATTTCTTTTTTTTAGAATTCTTAACTAGAGCGCTGTATAAGCATATCTATTTCTGATTGTGTGTACTGTCTGCGTGCTGTGCTTCCATTTTCTTTGCGGTACTCAACAAAGTATCTTGGCTCTGGATGTGTGCTTTTCTTGCCAGGAATCTTGTCTGTTACATGCACATGCAGTACTTTTATGTCTGCTTCGTCATTTAATCTTGTCAAATTTTTCAGTTTTTTTGTGGATTCTATTATTTTTTCTATTTGCGAAACACTCAGTGTTCGTATGCAGTTCATAGACAGGTCATTTAATCCCAATGCATCAGCCATAAGAGAAAGGGATACTATAAAGTATAAATAATTTTCTTTTTAGGATGTTTCAGAATTCTAAACACATTTTCCTTGCCAAGGCAATATCCAATATTGTCCTGCTAGTTTCTGTAATTCAAGCGGGGAATAATATTTCTTTCCTGTGTTTGGGTCTACTGCTGGAAGTCTTTGCTGTGCCTGTCCTAGGTCGCATTTTCCTGTTGCGCAGTCTGAGTTGATCCAGCAGGATATGTATGATGGGAATCCTGGTGGCGGGCAGGTATT
>JAHWHC010000051.1 GCA_019323555.1 Candidatus Woesearchaeota archaeon | reverse complement strand
CTGTCTGCCACTAATCCTCCTGCAATCGGCGCTGCAATTAAGGGTATTGATGTCAGCATCACATATTTTGCAACTTTCATTGTTCTCTCCTGGTGTGATAGGTCCAGCAACAAGTTAAAGGCGCTTAGTTCTACCCCTGCCCAGACTATTCCAGAGACTATTTGTGCAACAAATATCAGCCAGATTGTTTCTTTTGTGACAAACAAGAACAAGAAAGGCACTAATGATGTTCCAAATATGCTTGCTATTGCAACAGGCTTGTCCCCTATCCTATCAGAGACCCTTCCCCAATGAGGGTGTGCCAGTATCTTTGCTATCCCTGCCACTGCAAAAGAGACCATCATCAAAGTATAACTTATTTCTATGTGCTTCAATAAATAGACTATGAAGAACGGGTATGCTATCATGAACGAGAAGTTAAAGAACATTATGATGTAGATGTATTTTCTTAATTCTCCTTTTACTTTGAAGAACTCTGTTATTTTATGGTATTTTTTGTCTTTGTATGGCGGTTCTTTCATCTTTGTGTATAAGTAAGAGGACCATAGCCCGAACAATACTCCTACCAAGAACATTGTTGAGAATCCTGTGTAACTGGATTTGGGAAATAAATCAAGATATGCTGCTCCCATAACACTCACAGTCATTCCTGCGATGCCCATCAGCATGTTTCTTTTTGCAAAGTATTTTCCTCTGTCTTGCACAGGAACAAAATCTCCTGCAAGTGATGTCCAGGTCGGGTTTGTTAGCCACTCTGTGAACTGCAAAAGAAAAAAGTAAATAAGCAGGGTCAATAAAGGATGTTCCTGGAAGTATACTGGAATTAATATTATAGGTATCCATAATAGCCGGGATACTATTGTCAATACTACGTTGATGTGTATTCGTGAGTAGAATTCAACTAGTTTTGCTCCTGGAACCTGTGCAAGGATTGCTGCCAGGTACGGTAGTGCTCCTGCAACACCTATTATTGTGTTTGATGCCCCTAGCGCCAGGGCAAATGCTATCAAGAATGCACTTGTCAAGCCGTAATAAACAGACCAAAGCACACCCTGTTCTATCAGCAGTATCTGGTTTCTTGATTCTTTCATATTTCTATTATTACTCCCAGAGGCCCGGGATTGATTATTGTTGCATTATTGACTTTGTCTTTTTTTCCTGCTGTTTCATGTATGTGTCCGCAGATTGCGAGAAGTATATTCTTGTTTGACTGTATGAACTTGGTTATGGTATTGTTTCCGCAGTGCTCTCTCCCTATCTTGTCTAGTTTTGTTTTATATGGCGGGGCATGGGTCATTAAAACAGTTTTTTTCCCCTTTATTTTTGGTTTTATTTTCTTTAAGAATTTCTCCATTTCTTTGTCTGTTCTCAGGAATCCTTCTCCTGAGAATCCCACAAACACATAATCATCCAGTTTTACTGTTTTTTTATGTATAAAGATTAGATTATCATGAAATGAACAAATTTTTTTCATGACTGCGGCAGTCTCGTGGTTTCCATGTATCACAAATATTTTCTTGCCTATCTCGCTTATTTTTGCCATCAATTCCTCTAGATGGTTTTCAAATAAAGAAGCATCTCCTGCAAAGAGTATTACATCTGGTTTCTCTTTTTTTGCAAGTGCTTTTAATTTTTTTATGTATTTTATACTGCCATAGAAATCTACATATTCCGGGCTGCCGTGTTTTGAGTGAAGATCTACAAAAGCCAGAATTTTCATAGAGCTAACCTCCAAAGCTTAGCTGTATGATCGTTTGGTATGTTGTAAAGTTGTTCAAGACATAGGTCTCTACAAGCATTGCAATGAATAACACCAAGATCGCCACTAAGAGCACTCCGATATTTAGTAACAATATTCTTCCAAATCTGTGCGAGACTATTTTTTCTTTTGCAAGTGCATTGGATATCACTGTTCCAGACATGACTGCAATTACATAGCTTGACATCTCCAGCAGTACATGCGGGAATACACTCAGCATCACCAATAAGAACACTATTGCTGTGTTTGCGCTAAGGTTTACTGCTGCGGTTTTTGCTAGGTTGCCGAAGATTGTTCCCCATACAGATGCGTTCCAGATTATCAGGTAGATTGAGCCGTTTCCTGCTATTACAGAAACTAAGAAGCAAAGCATCAATACCTGCATGTTGTGTGTGAATAAACTCCAGAATAATCCCAGAGAGAATGTTGCTCCTCCGGTCAATACTGCAAGCTGCTGCTTGAAGATTTCGTTTGCTGCCAAGGTAGGCAGAATCATTGCGAATATTGCAAAAACGAAAAATGCGCCGAAGAACATGTACATGTATACTTTATATAATTGTTTGTTTGCTTGTATCCACTCTTTCAGGTTTATCAAGCTCTCAAATCTTCCATGTATCTCTTCCTGGACAGATGTGAATTGGTATAAGGATGGCACAAGCAGTGTTGAAGCAACTGCAACTATTACTAGTGCAGGATCTTGCGGAAACACCATCATTGCAAAGAACATTCCAAAGATAGTGAGCGCAAAGCTCAATACAAATGCATATTTGGGATGCTCTTTCAAGAACTCTATAGGATACAGCTGCTCTAATACCATTTTCAACCTCTTTTTTTGTGTATTTGCGGTATTTGATTATTTAAATGTTTCTGCAGAAATATTATTCGTCTTCCAGGGTTTCTGCAACATAAGGGATACTGTAATCACAGGCCTGGCAGCGATTTAACAATTCTTGCGCAGTTGTATCAAAAACCGGCAGTTCAAGCTCTGCAAGTTGCTCCAGTTCTGCTTGACAGTTAGCGCGGTTTTTGTCTCTATCCAAATCAACAAAACATCTCTTGCAGTATGCTGTGGTAATATTAATAGAAGCCTCTAGTGCAATCATCTGTTTTGCTTCTTCATCTGGTATGATATGTTCTTCATTCATAATTTCCCACCCCGAATTACTGAATAGAAAAATAATGGAATATTTAAAGTTTCTTATCTTACAGAATAATAATCCTCAAGAACAAGCTTATCCAGCTTTTTCAAATCCCTGACAACATAGAATCTTCCTTCTCCTAGATCTGCTATCTGCTTTGCGAGTTTTTCTCCTTTTTCATCTAGTTTTATGCCAATTACAGATATTGTTATGCCTGCAGACCTTGCCAGGGATATTGCTTTGAGTGTTTCTTCTTCCGGTTTCTTGCCTACAGTTGGCAGTGCATCTGTAAGAATGACCAAGTGATTTGTTACGTCTCCTCCTGGAAACAATTCTGCTGATTTTTTAATGAGCTCCACAAAGTCTGTTTGTTTTGATGCTTTTACTCTTGTTATTTTGTTCAATAGAAATCCAAAGTCATCTGTTGGCTCTACAAAATCTTTTACCTCTGTTCCAAAAACAACTAATCCTACTTTGTCTTTGTCGTTTATTGCTTTGTAAGCCAGTGCGATTCCTGCTTTTTTGCATGTTGCGATTTTGTCTCCTTTCATGGATGCAGAGCTGTCCAGCCCGTATATGATATTAACTGCCCCTTTGCTCTGTCGCTGTGCTGTTTTCAGGTCTTCTGCCTCAATCTTACCATGTTTTCGCTTGATTGCAGTCCTGATTGATTTTCTTAATTCAATGTCTTTGTACCTATCTCCTTTCTTAAATGCACGGTAATCTGCTCTTTCACCATAATGCGATATTCTTTTGTTGACTTTCTCCCCGATCATCCCTCGGGGGATTATATTATCTAGTTCTTCTATGTACAGTATAAGCGAAGCAAGCTCTATTCCTTTGTCAGTCAGCTCTCCGCGCACACCCAAAAGATCCTTGTTCTTCAATCTGTCCAGGTTTGCCTCAATCTGTTTCTTTAGTTCTTTCTGAAACTCTGGAATTCCTAGGTTCTTCTCTAGATAATCTGGTTCATAACCGGTCAATAGCCTAAGCAGGCGTTCTCCATAAAGTTGTTTTGCTAAAGAAAAGTTCTTTACTAGCTTATCAAAGAGCATGTTTGGTGTGAAGGCGCTTATGTTCTGGTTTATTGCTTCCTCTATTATCTTGCCGTCATCTATTGTCTGCTGGTCATGCTGCAGTACAGAGTGCATCAGCTTGTCTTCCACCAACTGCATCTGTAGGCTTCCTTCAGTTTGTTCTGCTTTTGAGAATTCTTTTACTTCTTGCTCTGTGCTAAAGACAACCACCACTTTCTTCTAGTTCCTTGTGCTCAGAGCAGAAGGACTTGAATTCTGTTCCTAAGAATTCTTCAGTTGTCTGTAAATATTTAACAGATGGTTTTAATTCTATTCTGTGTGAGAGTACAGATATTACTGCTTTGGATATGTCTTCTGCGCTTACTTTTTTTCTTCCTGCAAGAAGTGCATTTGCTTGTGCTCGTTCATATAATCCTATGGAGGCACGGACACTTGGTTTTTTCAGCAAATCTTTGTGTTCTCTCAACAAACGGACAAAATTGATTGTAAGTGAAAGCAGTTCTTTTGGAAATTGCACTTCTATTTTATTTCCTTTGTCAAGCACGATTTCTGTCTCAACATCCAGGTTTTCTGGATAGGTCATGTGCACTGCATCAAACCGATCTAAGAATACATCAGATAGTCTCTCTGTTGCTGCAGTCTCTTCTGGGTTCATTGTTCCTATGAAGATGAAATTAGCAGGCAAATCAACAGTATACGAGCCGATTGTTGCTCTGCCTTCCTGCAACACCTGTAATAACGCGTTTTGCAGTTTTTCAGGGCACCTGTTTACTTCATCAAAAAATAATATGCCATTGTTTGCCTTGAATATCTTTCCTGGTGTGAACGCCTCTAATGATGCTGGCCCGAATTTTAGTGCCTTGATTGGATCAATGTCTCCTAAGATATCCTCCACAGTTAAATCGGGGCTTCCCTGCAGTCTAACCAATCTTGCAGTTCCGTGTATTTTTTTTGTCTTAGGCTTTTTAGCTTTACAGCTTGGGCACATTGGCTCTTTTGGATTGCAGTTATATGGGCAGTCATTCACATCTATTTCAGGCAGGAGCGAAGCAACATTTTTTGCTATTGTTGTCTTGCCAACGCCAGGCGGCCCTATTATCAATATATGCCTATCCATCAATAATGCTGATTTAATCTGATCTTTAGTGATTCCTTGTCCAAGAATGTCTGTGAATGGGTCTTTTCCAATGAATTGTTCCTTGAATTTGTTCTGGATCATGTTGATTTTTATATATCGCTGAAAGTATTTAAAGTTATCTGTGGAGAATTCTTCGCTATCCTCGAGTATAAACAAAGCTTTAAATAGTTTGGAGTATTAATAATATATAGAAGAAAAAAAGTAAAATTATCTCTTTTTCTTGACTTTTCTCTTTACTCTCTTTTTTGCTTTTCTTTTTACTTTCTTTGCGCCCACTTTTGCTGCTTTTTTCATCTCTGTCATCAAAAGCTTGCTCATTGCTGCAGTGTATTTTTTTGTCTCTGCAACCATTTTCTTTGCAACTCTCTTTACTTCTTTGTGGTCTTTGCCTTTCATCATCTTTTTCATCTCTCTTTCTGTTTCGCATTTAGCATATTTTGCCACTTTTATTGGCACTTTTGCCATTTTTTTAAGGATTTCTCTTTTGCTCATTTTCTACCTCCTTTGATCAAGCCGTATGGCAATAATCTCTCCCTTACCATTGATCCAGTCAATATTCCTAATAATACTACTGCAAAGGATAATGCAAATACGGAAAATATTGAATAACCAAATATTTTTGGGCTTATATCTATCAGCATTGCTCCTGAAACCAAAAGTGCTGCAGTGAGTATGGAATAAGATAATTTATTGCTTCCAAATCCTATTGATCTTCCTAAATGGCCGATGTCAGTATCATTGATGTCTAATTTTATCGGCTCTCTCTTGAATCTCTCAATTAATTCTGCTGTCTGCTCTGGCAGGTCAGATAGGACATCGCCCACCTCCATTGATTTTTTCAAGAATCTTTTTATAAATGCTGCAGGCTTGTTCTGTTTCTTCAAGATCTGCGCAATCTTTGGTTTTGCATAATCAATAAAGTTAAATTGCGGGTCTAATTGCGTGCAGGTTCCCTCTAATGTAACTAATGCCTTTGCTAATAATATCAGGTCTGCAGGCATTCTGATATAATTTTTTACACAGGTATTGAACAAGCGGTGCAGCACATGAGTTGCTCTTACACTGCTTGCAGGATTCCAATTTCTTAGAACATCATCCACATCAAGTTCAAAATTCTCTATGTTTGTGCGCTCTGTTGGCAGCCCGACTTTCAATAAGATTCTCGTGACTGCTCTTGAGTCATGGTTGACCAGCGCAACAATCATGTCTATTGTGTTGATTTTTAGCTCTGGATCTAATCTCCCGATTATTCCAAAGTCCAGGAGTGCTACTCTTTGTTGAGACAGTATAAGGATGTTTCCTGGATGCAGATCTGCATGAAATACCCCTGCATCAAGCGCCTGTGTAAACATAGAGTCTGAGATTGTTCTTATTATCTCTTTTCTTGCTTTGATGGATAATCCTTCTTCTACCTCGGATAGTTTTGCTCCGTGTATGTAATCCATCACAAACACTCTGTTTGTTGTGTACTCTGGATAGATTTTTGGGGTCACGATTTTTTTTGTTTTCTTGAATGTTTCATAAAACTGCTCAACATTTTCTGCCTCTACCAGGAAGTTTAGTTCATCTTTTGTATATCTCTCAAATTCTGTCACAATCTGTACTGGTGAGACAGTTGATTCTTTGAAGTATTTCTCTATTTTATGTGCCAGATAATACATTATCTGTATGTCAGAGTGAAATTGGTCTTTTGCATTGGGCCGCTGCACTTTAACAACTACTTTCTTTCCATTTCTTAGAACTGCTTTGTGCACCTGTGCTATTGAGGCGCTCCCTATTGGTTTCTTGTCAAATTGTTTGAATACTTTATTCAGTGGCTGCTTTAGTTCTTCTTCTACTATTTTTTTGGCTGTTTCATAAGAAAATGCAGGCATCTTGTCCAGCAGCTTGCCGAACTCATCGCAGTATTCCTGCGGCACCAGGTCAGGTCTTAAGCTTAACAATTGACCTAGTTTTACATAAGCTCCACCTAATTCTTCCATAGATTTGCGAAGTCTTACAGGGATAGAGTCTCTTTTTTGGTATGTTGTTACTCTTTTATGGAACGGCAGGCACCACTTGAATCCAAATTCTTGAACAAAATAT
>JAHWHC010000050.1 GCA_019323555.1 Candidatus Woesearchaeota archaeon | reverse complement strand
ACTGCAGTCATTGGTGCTGCGATTGCTGAGTTTATTGGGTTTAATTACACTTTCGCGCTTGTCGGCCTGATGTCTATAATTGGATGCATAATTTTATTATGGCTTGAGGCAAAAAATGCAAAGCTTGGCAAGATACATTCTACACATTATCACAGGAGAAAACATCTTCGCAAGCATCAGTAAGATTTATATATACCTATTCTAATCAAGCTCTTATGAAAATATTACTGATTGGTGCAGGCGCAGTAGGCTCTGTTCTATCTTCTATGTTATGCAAGGACCCTTGTGTCTCAAAGGTCATCTGCGCCTCTAATGATCTTAAAAAGGCGAGAGAATTTCTTGATTTGAAAAACAAGAAGCTTAGTTTGATAAAGCTTGATGCCTCAAACACTTTACAGGTTGCAAAAGCTGCAAAAGGCTGTAATCTAATAATTAATGCAAGTCTTCCTGATTTTAATCTTAAGATCATGGAAGCTGCTCTAAAGGCAAAGGCAAATTATCAAGACTTATGTTCCTTGCTTGCTGACTTAAAGACTGCTGAGCAGTTGAGCATGCATAAGAAGTTCAAGAAAAAGAAGCTTGTTGCCTTGATTAATGCAGGTATTGCTCCTGGAATCACTAATCTTATCGCTAGGGAGATTGCTGAGAAGTTTGACAAGCTTGATGAGATCAAGATTAGGCTTATTGAGGACCAGAAAGCTAGTGAGTTTGTGTATTCCTGGTCTCCGCAGGTAACACTAGATGAATTGAGCGCCCCTCCTTTGGCTGTAAGAAAAGGCAAGTTCAAATTATTAGCAAACTTTGGGGATGCTGAGCAGTATGATTACCCTGCTCCTTTTGGAAAAAGGTATGCTGTCAATGTTTATGGTGATGAGATATCTACTATTCCTAAGTATATCAAGCTGAAAAATGCAGACTTCAAGTCAAGCGGCACTGATATTGATTTTTCAAAAGCCTTGTACAAGCTGGGATTGTTCAGCAGCAAAGAGATTGATTTGAACGGCAAGAAGATAAAGCCTGTTGATTTCTTCCTGAAAATATCTCCTGCTGTGCCTTCTCCTAAAGAGATGATACGCTTGATAAAACAAGGCGTCATTGAGAATGCTGTTTTTGCTTCTGTTGTAGAGGGTATTGGAAAGCAGTCCGGCAGGAATATCAAGATAAAGAATACAGTCATTTATCCTGATCTGAAAGAGATCTCAAAGAGATTCAAGGGCGCAACATATATTGCATACCCTACTGCACTTGCTGCTGCGGCATTTGCAAAGATAATTCCTAATATGAAAAATCATGGCGTTTTCCCTCCAGAAGCGCTGGATGAAAATCTCAGAAAAGATGTATTGCTTGAATTAGAAGGCAACGGCATTGTTGTTGACGAGCAGTTCTCTAAAGCTTAAAATGTTTTCAAAGCCAAAAGTTGTTGTTAGTAAGTGCCTGGGTTTTGCTAAGTGCAGATGGAATGGCACAGATATCCCTGATTCTTTTGTGAAGAAATTAAGAAAACACGTTTCTTTTATTGCTGTTTGCCCAGAGGTTGAAATCGGCTTAGGCATTCCTAGAGATCCTATACGAATAGTTAACAAGAGGCTTATACAACCAAAGACCGGCCAAGATGTCACAGGCAAGATGAATACGTTTTCTGAAAAGTTCTTTAAAAAATTAGAAGATATTGATGGTTTTATTTTGAAATACAAATCTCCTTCTTGCGGTATGAAAAATGTGCCTATTTACCCAAGCAAGGACACCAGGAAGGCAAAGTCTCAAGGTCCTGGCTTTTTTGGTAAAACTGTTCTTGAGAAATTCAAGGGCCTGCCTATTGAGGATGAAGGAAGATTAAGAAATTTCAAGATAAGGGAGCATTTTCTCACTAGCGTGTTCACTCTGGCAGACTTTAGAAAAGTCAAGAAAGCAAAGTCAATACCTAAATTATTGGATTTTCACACAAGAAACAAATTTTTGCTTATGGCTTGTAATCAGAAAGAATTAAAGATTCTTGGCCAGATTCTTGCAAACCAGGGAAAGAATTTCAGGATCACTGCAGACGAATATGAAGAACACTTAAAACTGGCATTAAGCAAGATACCAAGATACACTGCTAATACCAATGTTTTGCTGCATGCATATAATCATTTCTCTAAAAAACTAAAGGTAAAAGAAAAAAAGTATTTTCATCACTTGATTAAAGAATATAGGGATGCAAAAATACCTTTAAGTGCTATATTGGTGCTTCTGCAAGACTGGATTATGAGATTTGAAGACGAATACTTAGCTAAGCAAACTTTTCTCCAGCCTTATCCTGAGGATCTTATAGACATAACAGATTCAGGCAAGGGAAGAGATAGATAATTACTTTGCCTTTTTATCAGCAGCATCCATCTGCTTAATTATTTTTTTGGCCCATGCCCAGCCAGGGTCTCCGCCCCAAAGCATCCAGGCAATGTAGCCGTTTGTTGGCTTGCTAGGGTTTCCCCACCCCGGCCTTTTGTCTTTTTGATGCCGTGTAAAGTAATTTTTCATTCGTTTGACTGTCTCTGGGGATATTTTAGAGCCCTCTGCCAGGTCAACTGCCCGAACTACCCCAGATCCAATGCCTAATTTTCCTGCTTCTCTTGAACTAAGACCGCCTCTGTGAAACTTCTTCCTGAGTTCTAAGCCGCGTTTTGCTGCTTTTTGCACAGATTTGGGCGGCTTGAAGTTGATATGCGCGTATCTTTTTTTCATTTTGTTAAAACCTCTTTAAATATTCAAAATGTAAATATAATAATTCAATATTGCTGCGAATGTAACCCATAATAAATAGGGTATCATCAAGTATGTTGCTTTTTCTGAGACTCTGTAGAACATATATGTTGTTGCGGCTATTGCTACCCATAATGCGATTATGCATATTAAACCGTAAAATGGTGTGTGAAATCCGAAGAATACTATAGACCAGAGTGCATTAAGTACTAGTTGTATGAAAAACAATATCATTCCTGTTTTTACAAGTTTGGTTTCCCAGCCTTCTTTCCATACTAAGTATAATGCAAGGCCCATCATCAGGTAAAGTATGATCCACACTGGTGTAAATATCCAGTTAGGTGGTGAGAAGCTTGGTTTTTGCAGTGCCGCATACCATGTGCTCACAGATGCTGTTGTAAAATAAGAGCCTATCGATGCTGCTATGAATGGCAGTATCATCGAAAGCAGGAATTTTGTCATTTGTTTCATTTTCTCACCTGTTTTAGTATTTTTATTGCTTTGAGCGCGCTTTTTTCTTTGTCTTTTATCTCAAGCAGTATGTCAAAGTCTAGTTTCTTTGTATCAGTTATAAATTTTTTGAATTTTTGAATGAAAATATGTTCTGAATGCGTTCCTTTTCTTGCTCCTTTCTTAGGATCACTGTAGTCTACCATCAATATTCCGTCTTTTTTCTTCCAGGTCTTGCTTGCTTTAATCAATCCCTGCTTTACTGTCTCGCCGTTATTGTGGCATTCATGGTGAAATGTATCAAATAATATTGGAATTCCTGTTTGTTTATGAACTTTTAGGCAGTCTTTTAGGCTGTACATGTAATGGTCGTTTTCTATCACTAATCTTTTCTTTATTAATTGTGGAAATTTTTTGTATCTCTCAATGAATCTTTGTATTGATTTTTCCTTGTCCCCATAAACTCCGCCGATGTGCAGCTGTACTTTTGCTGTTGAATCTAATCCTAATGCATCAAGCACTTTGCAGTGATACTCTGTTTCCTTTATGCTGTTTTGTAGTATTCTGTCCTCTTTTGTGTTCAGTACAACAAATTGATCAGGATGCATTGATATCCTCATCTTGTTTTTCTTGATGTAATTGCCTATTTTTCTGAAATCCTTTTTGAAATGCTTAACCCAGTCTATTTTGCAGACAGGATGCGATGCAAAAGGCACCAAAGGAGACCCTATTCTGAAAAAGTAAAATCCTTTTTCAGCATTCCATTCTAGAATTTCTTGTAAGCAAGTAAGATTGTTCTGCACAGTTGAAAGAAATCTTTCTCTAGAATAAGATGCAAGCCGGAATGTAGAGTTAGCAGTACATTCAATGCTTCTGTTTATGCAGGGATATCCGAACCTCATTTTTTTATCTTTGATAGATCCTGGTCTATTATTATTGGATTAATTCCAATCAGTTCATCTGTGAAAGTAGTGTTTTCAGGAATGGGATTCATGAAAAACACCTTTTTTCCTAATTCAAATGCTTTGAAGATTTCAAGAAATGTCGCTCCACCGACATAATTTGGCTGTCCTTTTTTCTCAAAGTTCATCACAAGTACTGCATCATTCTTCGCAACTTTTTCACACTGCAATTTTAGATAATATGCTTTTACTTCACTGTGCTTTTCCCGGCTCTCTTTCTTGACTCTTTCCTCCATAAAAGGGTCTTCATAGCTGTTTGGCAGGGTAATAGAATGTCCTTGCTTCTCTAGTTCTTCTTTTATTGGTGCGATTAGATGATAGCAGTGTTTGCTTGAGCAAATAAATATTTTCATAAAGAAATTAAACTAAAGCCAGAATAAAAAGGTTTCTATTCTAATTTGACTTCCTCAGCAATCCTCAGTGCATCATCCAAGGTGCAAAGCTCTGTTCCTTCTTTTTCCGCACTTGCTGTTCCGCAGGCTACTGCAAATCTTGCCAATTCTCTGTCAGAATATTTGTTAAGCAGTCCATAAAGGAATCCTGCTGTCACTGAATCTCCGCACCCCACTGTGCTTCCTACTTTTATTTTTGGCGGCTTTGCAGTTATTGGCCCTTTGCTGTTAACCAAAGTTAATCCTTCTGGACCTTGCATTGCGATTGCATACTCAATGCAAAATATCCTGCTTATTTTGGTCAGGACCTGGTCCATTGTGCCATGCATACCAGTCACTGCGCCCCATTCCTGTGCATTAGGCTTCATTGCAAATGGCTTTTGCCACATTCCGTGTCTTAGTGCATCTGTTTGAGAAGAATCTAGAATGACTTTTGCGCCTCTTGCCTGAAAATAAGTTATCAAGTATCCATAGATTATTGAGTTTACTCCTTTTGGTAGGCTTCCTGCAAGAACAACATAATCTCCTGGAGAGACATTACGTTCTAATTTCTCAAGTAATTGTCCGGTTTCAGTGCCTCTTATTGTTGGGCTCTCGCTGCTTTCTTTTATCTCAGGCCATCCCTGGATTATTCTTGTCTCCCTTGTCTCTGCTTCTGTCTCTTGAACAATATAATCCAGCCCTGCCTCTTCCATCAGGTAAAGCAATTCTTCCCCTCTTTCTCCTCCAATAAAAGTGTAGGTCAGAACATTTCCTATCCTTAAGTTATGTAGTGCTCTTGAGACATTAATGCCCTTCCCGCCAGCATATTTGTTTCCATTTCTTAGGTCTACTGCAGGATTAAGAGTAACTGTATGTATTTTAGTCATGACTCAAGTCAGAAAGTGTTGATTTTTAAAGCTTGTGATGTCTTTGTTTATTCACCGCCAAAGCTTAGCAAAAGTATTGGCTTGGCACCCTCCGGTCCGCCCAATGAAATGTGATCTCCTTTTTTTAATAGAAATTCTCCAGAAATCAATTGAACACCAGACTCTATTCCTGCGTCTGTCCTGCGATAAATAAATGTGCCTGATTTGGATCTATGATCCTTGATATACCAACCATCATCTCTTCTAATTAAAGAGCAGTGTTTTCGTGAAACAGACGACACAGTGACTCTGACGTCACAATCAGAACCTCTTCCTATTGTGAATACACCTTTTTTAACTAGAATCGCTTGTGGCCCGCCAGGCTCATCAGTTTCATTCACTTGAATGTCTGCAGTTTTTAGTGCAGGCATGTTCTCTCCTGTGAGTTTAAACATCAAAACAGTCATAAGACCCTAAAAATAGTACAGTTATTTATATTTTTCTATCAGAATAAGCTCAGAAAACTAGGCCACCATTTTTTCTTCTTTTTTGTGTCTTTGTCAAAGGATTTTAGTGCCTCTGTCTGTTTCTTTGTTAATTTCTTTGGAACGTCTATGTAAACTTCTACATTCAGTCCTCCCTGGCCATAGCCATGCAGGTCTGGCATTCCTTTGTCTTTTATCCTGAAGATGACTCCGCTCTGTGTTCCTGCAGGTATTTTTATTTTTGTTTTGCCATCTAAGGTTGGAACCTCTAGCTCTCCGCCCAGACAAGCTGTTGCAAATGGCAGTGGTGCTTTGATGTAGAGCTCTCTTCCCTGCCTCTGAAACACTTTATGTGGTTTTACATGAATTCGTAAGTATAAATCTCCTGTTGCAGCTCCCTGGAATCCTGCCTCTCCCTCTTCTTTTACTCGTAATTGTGTTCCTTCGTCAACTCCTGCTGGAACTTTTACTTCTATCTCAACTTCTTTTTCATATCTTCCCTGCCCTTGGCAGTCTGCGCAAGGCTCTTCTACATATTCTCCTCTTCCAGAACAAGTGCGGCAGGTTGTCTGTGTCTGGAAAACACCAAACGGTGTTCTTCTTGTCTGTCTGCTTACACCAGTGCCATTGCAATCTTCGCAGGACTTCATGCCAGATCCTTTTTCAGCTCCGCTTCCCTTGCATTTCTCGCACTCAACTAGCTTGTCAATCTCAATTTTTTTCTTTACACCTTTTGCAGCTTCTT
>JAHWHC010000049.1 GCA_019323555.1 Candidatus Woesearchaeota archaeon | reverse complement strand
TTTTAGAATCAAATCTAGGGGCTCTAACCCAAAAACAATCCACCCACAAGATGTAGTATTCAAGAAATGTTTTTATATTTTTATATGCTTCAAAATATATATTACTGTGGCAGATCGTAGATTTGAGAGTATCTCTCACGCAGGTATCTCACAAGGACAGCTGGATTCAGTCCTTCTCCGCAGGTCTTTTGAATGATTTCTTCAGCAGATAGGGTTCTGCCGTACTTATGAACATGCTTTGTGAGCCACTTTAGAATCCTGTCATATCTGCCTTTTTTCAGGTCATTCAGGATATCTGGATTGTCTTTAAGCATTGCATAGTACAATTGCGCTGCATAGATATTTCCGATAGTATACGTAGGAAAATAACCAAATATTCCCATGGACCAATGCACATCCTGCAGGCAGCCTTCTGAATTTGTCTTAGGAACAATGCCCAAATACTCCTTCATCTTCTGTCTCCAGGCTTTTGGAACCTGCCTGACTTTTAATTTGCCTTCAATCAATTCTAGTTCCAGCTCAAATCTTATGATAATATGCAAGTTATATGTAATTTCATCAGCAGCAATACGTATAAGTCCTGGGCAGACCTTGTTGTTGGCAAAGATCCAGTCATCCTTGCTTATGTCAACACAGCACTTTTTTTGCAGTATAGGAAATGCATAATCCCAGAAAGCATGACTTTTTCCGATGACATTCTCCCAAAACCTTGACTGAGACTCCTGCGCACCCAGACTTGGGTAATTCCAGACAGCAGTGTACCTGTATTTCTTAGGCAGGCCGAGATTATACAAGGCATGGCCAGCCTCGTGCACAGTAGAGCTGATGCACTTCAATATATTGGAATCATAATTTGTGGTTATCCGTTCATCATCCGGGCCGATAGTAGTAGTAAAAGGGTGTTCTGTATCATCAAGCCTTCCCCTTCCGTCATTGACACCCATCCTCTTCCTGATAAACTGGCAAAAGAATCTCTTGCCTTCTGCAGAACAGGCTGGAACAGGAACAGTATGTCTATAGTTCTTACTTGCTTTTATCTCATTAAGCAGTTTGATTAATTCAACCTTTAGATAAGCAAAAGTCTCCTTAAGCCTGTCTGTGGTCATGCCCTCCTCAAAATCATCGAGCAAGCTGTTGTAAGGGTGGCCTGGAAGGTCCTTCAGCCTGCATTCTTTTCTCTTAAGGGCAACAATAGCCTCAAGATGCGGCTTGAAAAGCCTGAAATTATCCTCTTTCTTTGCAGCCTGCCAAGCGTTATAAGCAAGCGCAGTGACCTTAGACTCTTCTTCAACAAAAGAGGCAGGCAGTTTCTTTGCCTTGTCCAGGTCTTTCTTTAGTCTCTCAAGAATCATCCTGTCTTTTTTCATTAATCTGGTCTTAAGAGTCTCATTGACAAGTCTCTGAAAAGAGGGTGCAATGAATTTGTTATGCGCCATCCTAGAAATAACAGAAATCTGCTCAGCACGATCCATGTAACCTTTTGGAGGCATGTAAGTCTTCTGGTCCCAGTTCAACAAACTGTTTATTCCGCTCAAGAGAGCAAGCTCTTTCTGGGCCTTATAAATCTCTTTAAGTTCTTTTCTCATGTTATCCTCTGGTCTTCAGGAGTCTTCTAGGACGAGAAAAAAGAAGAAGTATTTAAAAACTTCGGTTTAAAAAAGTGTATTCCCTTTCCACATAATCAGGATCTTTAACAAGCTCCTGGTAGAGTGCATCGCCTTTTGTGCAGGTGCGGGTCAGTGGTTCTGTGACACCACCAAATAAAATCGCATGCTCATCAATGCACAAAACTTCCTCTGCTGTAAGAATTGGCCCACTTTCTTCTAGTATCGGTTCTAGATCTGGATGTTTCTTGATAAAAACTATTTGTGTTGGTTCTTCACTCATGTTAATCCCCCTTAAAGACAAAGAATGGCTAGAATTATTTAAAGTTTATTATCAAAATAGAACTAGAGGCCTACCAGCTCGCGCCAGTAGGCCCTTAGATTCGTGAGTGAAGACAATCAATTCGGGCAGTCAAGCCACAAATACCTGTCAATCTCAATGCCGTGATCATTTTCGCATTCGCGGCACATGTATGGATCATCAACAGCACTCTTATTGATGGATAAACCGCATGAAACACATCTTCTTTTTTTCATGAGGCAAATCACCTTTTCTTTGCTGCTTTTTCCATGACTTTGTTGAAGTAATCTTCTTTTCTCAATTCAAGCTTGATGAACTCCCTTAGCTGTTCAATATCCTTGATGACAGTTCTTGGCCCCATCAGTCAAACTCCTCGTTTGCCATCTGGCATCCACGCTCAAATGCATGCTCCCAAGGCTGCATTTCCTCAAGGATTTCCTCCTCTACTGTCATTTCATCGATGTCATGCTCTTCATTGATTCTGATTCGTTTCTTGATAAAGGGATTTTCCTCAAAATGCTCTTCTGGTGCAAATTGTTTTATTCTCATTTTATCCCCCCTTGTTTCGGATTATTTCCGATACACATCAGTATGTCAAAGGGTTTTTATATAGTTTCTTCTTATATTTTATAAAGATTATATAAATTCTGATTTTTATAAAGATTTTAGAAAACTTTAAATAGTTGTTAAGTCTTATTAACATTATATTGTAATTTAAGGGGGTTTAAAATGAAACGAAAAGTCATACAGATTGCAAATTCTACTCAATTAGTCAGCCTTCCGAGGAAATGGGCTCAAAAATACAACATAAAGAAGGGAGACGAGCTTGATGTCAAGGAAAAAGGGACAGCGGTTGTTGTTTCAATACAGGAGATCAAGGACAAGCCCCTTCGCGCAGAGCTGAACATAGGCAACATGGGAAGGACCTCCAAGAGAGTCATTGGGGCGCTTTATAGAGGGGGGTATGACGAGATACTGATCAAGTTTGCTAAGCCAGATGAGATACAGCACGTGCAGGATATTCTTAGGGGCGGGTGCATAGGATTTGAGATGGTTGAGCAGGGCAGAAACTACTGTGTTGTCAGAAAGGTGTCAGATGCACTATACGATGAGCTGGACTCTATGTTCAGGAGATGCTTCCTTTTCTTGATATCCATATCAAAAGAGAGCTATGAGGTCTCTGAAAAACTGGACAAGTCTGGACTAGACAGCATAAAAGTGATGGACAAGAACATAACAAAATTCACAGACTTCTGCGGAAGAGTGCTGAGAAAGCAGACGCAGGAAAAACACATTGTCATGTATCACATAATGGAAGAACTGGAGAGAATGGGCGACGAATACAAGAAAATGTGCAGTTTTATCGTCAAGAACAAGATAAAGATCAACAATGATCTCAAGAAACTCTACAAAGATACCACAAAACTTCTTGAGGTTCTGCAGGACTTATTCTATAAATTTGACCTTGGAAAGATGTCAAAATTCTATGAAGATGTTGCAGAGGTAGAGAAATCAGTGAAGAAACAAGCCACAAAAGCAGGCAAACAAGAGTGCCAGATACTGGGATTCATCATAAACATATTGAACATATTGTTCCACTTGGATATTCCTGTACTAGAGCACGCGTTTATCAACAAGGACATTTCAGACACGCTCTCGATATAATAAAACAGGACCAACAACAAATCATAGATTTGTTGAGCTTCTGTTTGTATAAAACAGAACCTTTAAAAAGAATATACTACTTTTGAGTAACAATGGGGAGTTTAATACGTAAAATACTGCGTTATGTAGGAGTACCTACCGAAGAAGAAATAGCTCAAAGAATACAGGCTGCAGAAGCCATTGCAAAATCAGAGGGCCATGCAGAGGGCCGAAACGCTGGCAGAGCTGAAGCTGCTTTTGATTATGAAACAAAATTAGAAGAATTGACTGAAAGATACAATTCTGAACTAGACGCGCTGAGAAAAGGAATGCTTTCCCAAGATGAATTGGCGCAAAAGGAAGCTTTCATCAACAGAAGAATGGAAAGACTGCGTTCTCTAGAGCAGAAAGCCTCTGCAGCAAGCGATAGCATAAGCACAAGAGAGGTGCAGTTGATTATAGCATATGCAAACACACTTAATGAAAATTATAAAGTGCGCGCCTCTGACAGCTGTGATATTTTATTAACAAAAGCACAAAAGCAGGAATGGAAATTAAGCATATTCAAGCAGGATTTCATCAATAATTTCACTTATCTTGATAAAATACTCGGGGATGACCGGGGCTATAAGCTTCTAAACTGGATTGCAGAAGATTTTCTGCATGCAGAAGAGCACACAATAACAGACGCACGCATATTGCTGAGATACTTCCGTGCACTGGCAAGTGTAAAAGGGGGGGCAGAGGATGTTGCTGTAAAAATTGACAAATGCATTGCAGACTCAAAATATTATAATGTCTTAAAGCCGCATGCACAGAAAAAAGTCCAGCAGATAGATGATCTGCACAAAAAATACATTCAAGAACTTGACAGCTTAAGCAAAGACCTGCTTGATGAGCGCGGTGCAAAAGGCTCTTTTGAGACTATGATTGAGAGCAGCAGAAAAGGAGATGCACACATTGTTCTTGGAAGAGACGGCATTGCATCCAGAATCACCAGACTGCGAGAATTAGACACATATGAAAAAGAGCATAACATAAACCTTTACGACTATAAAAATCAGGAAACTTTATAAATTAAGAAGACATACTATTTCTAGCATTCTAAGAGAATGGGGGAAACAGACTACACGCAAAAGCGCAGTAGAGGGCGCAGCTCAAAGGCATATGATATGATTAGCCTTTGGCAAAATGAAAAATCTGACAAATCTGTTCTTTTAATCGTGGATGATCCCATAAAAACAGCCATGCAATTCGCTTTTCAAGAGAACATCTATTCCATGGACGCTGTTGACAGTAGTGATTTTGATAGGCTGCGTGCTGTAGAAGACCAGGATCATATAAGATACGATGCTGTGGTGTGTGTCACCACACCTGAAAAAATGCAGAGAGCATACGCTACTCTTGAGAGAATCGCAAGCAAGAACGCAAAACCATTGATGACTGTTGTTTTTACAAATGATCCAAGCAAATTAACAATACAATACATGAATGGCAGCAAGCCGCAAAATGGCACACCAAGAATAACTGAAGTTCATGAGCAGGTAGAGGAAATTGTGAGAGAGGTGCTTTATGCACAGGGATATCTTAAAGTCGACAGCCCTTCCAAGCTTCCGCTAACTCACGCAGAAATAAGCAACAGGCTGAAGCAAGATCCAGACAACTCCAGATTAAGATTCCAGGCAGGATTATTCTATTCAAGAGAGGGATTGATAAGCCGTGCTGCTGAAAACTTTTTCAGAGCAATCGAACTGGATCCAGACAACAAGGTTCTCACTTCTGTTGCAGAAGATCCAAGAGCAGAGCTGGCTGAATTGATACAGCTGTATCCTGATAAAATACCTGCGCAGTATAGAGAAAAAATAGATGAACTGACCAAAATAATTGTGGCAAAAGCAATGACTGGGCGTGCAGGAGAGACCCAAAAGAGGGTTATGGCAAGAGAAGAACTGGCTGCAGGAGACCCAGACAGGGCAATACAGTTGATAGGGCAGACCAATTCAATCGATAACATCCTGCTTCTAATAGAGGCACATGCAGAAAAAATAGTTACAACAGGAGATCCAGTAAGCAAAGCGCTTGCATTTGGGCTTGTAGAGGAAGCTGAAAAATCAAGTTTTCATGCAGACGGATCAACATACCAGGTGGGCTTGAGGCTTCCTAGAATAACAGGGTTCAACACTTTATGGATCGGAGAACCGATAAAACGCGGAAGAGGAAGGATAGTCATCAAACGATATGAAAGCGAGCATGTCGAAAGAGCAAGAAATGAAACAGATAACGTGAATGTGCTAAGCCAGCATGATGCAGTGATGCTTAACGGAAAAAAACTAAACTTTGCAGATTACGCAGTTCTGCTGGAGAAGGAAGGGGCTGACATGGTCTACATAATCATGCCTCTGATAAAAGATCCTGAGACAGAAAGGCCTGCAAAAGGGCTGGATGTACTTAAAATACCAGACCTGCAAAAAAGCGAGCAGCTTGCACTGGCAGAACTATTGACAGATGCACAAAGCGCAATACAGGATTCAGGAATAAAACACAGAAACCCTGAAAGCTTCAGAGACTCTGAATTTGAGATAGAGACTGCGCCTGGAGAGCGCGCAAAAGTGGGTTTTTACACCAGACTTTTTGTGGAAGAGGTGCTGCCATTCTATGAAAATGCAGGATTAACATTAAAAGCAGGAGATAAAAGACTCCTTGCAGAGCTGTGGCAGCAGGAGATTGATTCAAGACTAAGAAACATACCTGCGGTTTTCTACAGGCCGTTCTATGACAACAGAATAGAGAACACACTTGCAACATTCCCAAAAGGAATGAATCAGAACCCAACAATAAGGGCCTTGATTGAACAGGGCATTCTTCATAGAATAGACCTTGAGAAAGGGTTGAGACGGCATTTCTTGACAGATGAGTTCATGGCATGGGGGCATGAATGGATGCGTAAATTATCCTATCCAAAAGAGTATGCCAGCACCATGCGATACTTGACCACAAGAAAAGTGGCAGAGATCCTGCTATCAGAACTGCCTGCATTGGGCGTGGATCCTGGAGAGGTTAGTGACGCAATCTGGCTTCCTGGTGCAATGCTTGATGCAAACTCAAAAGACATAGGGGATGCAAGAACAAAACTGGAGAGCGTAACAAGAAACTATCTTGATAATTATTTTAGCTGGGATTTGGATGCTATTTTTGACCAAATACCGATTGCAGATGCAGAAAGACACATTGTTGTGGCAGCTTACCAAAGAAAGAGGCTTCGGGAGTATCAAGAGCAGCTGAAAAAAGCCAAATATGACCCTGTCAGGACAATAGACAGCATAGCAAAAGTACAGGCAGAACTGCCAAGATTGTCTGCAGAAGATGTTGATTTATTCAGAGAGTTATGCACCCTAAACACATTTGTCAAGACCCAGGAAGATTATGCAAATTATCACCAAGGCGCTGCTGGATCAGCACTTGTCCAGGCAAGGGATAAGGGCGAGATGAAGCGTCTTGTCAATAAACTGGTAAAAACAGGAATCATCACAGTTCCGAGAAAAAGAAAATGAATGAAGAACCAAAGTCTATTGAGCTGCATGCGCACACAAACAGGTCAGATGGAGACCTTAACCCGAGAGAGATAGTGCAGCTTGCAAAAGAAAACGGTTTGACAGCAATAGCTATAACAGATCATGACACTACAGAAGGAATTGAAGAGGCGCTAGAGGCAGGCAGAGAATACGGGATAGAAGTGATACCTGGCATAGAGCTGACAATGAGCTACCTGAGCGGAAACATTCATGTCGTGGGCTTGTATGTGAACCATGAATATCCTGAACTGGTGCAGGAACTGCAGAGAATAAAAGAAGACAGGCAGAAGCGCGCACAGGAAGTCTTGCGGCAATTAAATCTTAAACTGGCTAATGAGAAAAAAGAGATAACGCCGGAAGAAAGCATAGAGGCAGCATTCGGGTGTGTCGGAAGAATGCACATTGCAAAAGCAATGGTTGCACGAGAATATGTAGATACTGTTGAACAGGCATTTGAATTATACCTAAAAAGCCTGGATCTTCCTAAACGAACCATGGGATACATGGAAGGCTTTTCACTCCTGAGCCTTGCAGCAGCAATACCTGTTCTAGCACATGCCCTGAGAAGAGACGGCAATTCCCTGCGGACAATAACAAATAATCCTCAAGAACAGAAAAAAGTCCTTGTAGAGCTGCAGGAACACGGCCTGATTGGTGTGGAGTGCGCCAGGGAAATGCAGGATTTTAGAGATTTGGTCGAGAGCCTGGAGCTAGTTGTAACAGATGCATCTGATTACCACGGGCCGAGCCAGCCAGAATATGGAAAATTTGGGTCTATACTTGTACCTCGTTCTATGTTAGACAAGCTAAAAGAGGCAAAAGAAAAGTCTATGCAGAGAAAGTATAGAAAATAAACACAACATTTAAAAAGCATTCTTGAATTTCTAGGGGGTATGCCGACTGAGAAAGAACTAATACAGGAGAGGCTGAAAAAGCTAGAGGAAATACGCAAGCTAGGCATAAATCCCTATCCATATAATTATGAGCAGAAGAATTTTGCAGCTGATATAAATTCTAAATATGACAAGCTAAAAAAAGAAGAGCACACAAAAGACAAAGCAAAGGTTGCTGGAAGGATAATGGCTCTCAGAAGGATGGGCAAGGCAACTTTTGCGCATTTGATGGACAGGACAGGAAAAGTGCAGATCTATTTCCAGGTAGACAACCTAGGCAAAGAGGAATACCAATTCTTGAAACTGCTTGACATAGGAGACTGGATAGGTGTAGAGGGAACAATATTCAAGACAAAAACAGGAGAAGTCACGATTGAAGCAAATAAGGCTGAACTATTGACAAAAACAATAAGGCCTCTTCCAGAGAAGTGGCACGGCCTGCAAGACAAGGAAATAAGGTACAGGAAAAGATACCTGGATTTGATTATGAACCCAGAAGTCAGGGAAGTATTTGTCAAGAGAACAAAAATAATTGATACAATCAGAAATGAACTTAACAAAAGGGACTTTTTAGAGGTAGACACGCCTGTTTTACAGCCGATATACGGCGGAGCAGCTGCAAGGCCGTTTAAATCACACCTAAATGAACTTGATATGTCTGTTTATTTGAGGATAAGCGACGAGCTGTATCTGAAAAGACTGCTGGTTGGCGGATTCGGAAGAGTCTATGAGTTCAGCAAAGACTTCAGGAATGAAGGAATAGACAGGACGCACAATCCAGAGTTCTTGCAGATTGAAATCTATCAGGCTTATGCAGACTTCAATGACATGAAAGAGCTTGTGCAGGACCTTTATGTCGCTGCTGCAAAAGCAATACACGGAAAAACCAAATTCAAGTTTGGCGAGCACATGATTGATGTCAAGAAACCATGGCAGGAGTATACCATGGTCGAGGCACTAAAGAAATTCGGCGAAGTGGATATAGAAAAAATGAGTGATGAAGATATTTTAGATCTTGCAGATTCACATGGTGTTGAGATGCCTCAAAGGACTAAAGGATGGGCCATACAAGGATTATTTGAGGAGCTTGTTGAAAATAAGTTAATACAGCCTACTCTTATTACACACCATCCTGTTGAGACAACACCATTATGCAAGCACTGCAGGCACCATCCAGAATCACATTTCATTGAGAGATTTGAACCATTCATAGCAGGAATGGAGATAGCAAATGCTTACTCTGAATTAAATGACCCTGTCCTGCAGAGAAAATACCTAGAGGAGCAGGCAGAAGAATTAAGGGCTGGCAGCGAGGAATCACACCCAATGGATGAAGACTTTATACAGGCAATGGAGTACGGCATGCCTCCAACAGGAGGAATAGGGATAGGAATAGACAGGATGTGCATGATAATCTTGAATCTTCAAAGCATAAGGGATGTAATATTCTTCCCTTTCATGAAACCAGAACATGAAGAAAAGAAAAAAGAGTAGAGTTGGTTTTTTAGAGAAAGTTACTGTATACGGGCCTAAAGGGCAGAAAACAGTAACTGCAAGAGTAGATACAGGAGCAGCAAGAAACAGCATAGACGACAAGCTTGCAAGAAAATTAGGGATTAAAAAAATCATAAAACACAAAGTCATAAAATCTGCGCATGGCGTTAAGAAAAGGCCAATAGTTAAAGGACGCCTAAAAATTGCAGGCAGGACATTAACTGACATGACTTTCACGCTAGCAGACAGGAAACACATGAAATATGATGTTTTAGTGGGAAGAAACACGCTTAAGAGAGGATTTGTTGTTGATCCTGACAAATAAGTTTGGGGTAATGAAATGAAAGCCGCATTAATATCTATGGGAAGCATCAGCTCAAAATGGACAGTTGATGCCATGAAAAAATACTTCAAGGTAGCTGATCATATAGATATCAAAGCATTAGAGGTCAGTATTGGCCGCGGCGGAGATATTCTTTATGAAGGAAAACCACTTAAGGAGTATGACTGCATCTATGCAAAAGGATCATACAGGTATGCTAATCTTTTAAGATCAATAACAACAATATTATCAAAACAATGCTACATGCCAATAAAAGGAAGCGCATTCTCAACAGGGCATGATAAATTACTAACACACATCAAACTAATGGATGCAGGCATACCAATGCCTAGAACATATCTTGCTTCAACTGCAGAGGCAGCAAAAAAAGTTCTTAAGGAAATACATTATCCAGTGGTCTTGAAATTACCTGCAGGAACACACGGCAAAGGGGTCATGCTTGCAGACTCTGAGGAAAGTGCTTCAACTATGATTGATACTTTGTTATTATTAAAACAGCCATTTTTGCTCCAGGAATACATTGAAACAGGCGGAGTTGATATCAGGGCATTTGTTGTAGGCGACAAAGTGGTTGCTGCAATGAAAAGAAAAGCAGTGACAGGAGAGAAGAGAGCAAACATACACGCAGGAGCAAAAGGGGAGGCTGTGACCCTAGACCAGAAGACAAAGAAAGTGGCTGTGCAGACTGCACAGGCAGCAGGATGCTCTATCTGCGCCGTAGACATACTTGAGAGCGCCAGAGGGCCTATGGTAATTGAGTTTAATCTTTCGCCAGGATTGCAGGGCATAACAAAAGCAACAAAAGTAGATGTTGCAGACAAGATAGCAAAATACCTTTTTGAGCAGACAAAAATAAGAAAAGAGACAGGCAAGGAGAAAAAAGAGAAAAAAACAATGACAGAACTCCTTCCAGAGCAGGAAATCCTTGCAAAACTAGACTTCAGGGGCGAGAGAATATTGCTGCCTGCATTTATCACAAAATTAACCAAGTTCAAGGACGATACAGAGGTTGTTGTGAAAGCAAACAAAGGAAAATTATTTATCGAGGAATGCGAATGAATTTCAACAAGATTATCGTGACAATATTCGGGGCAATGCTTGCAATAATCGGGCTTGGCGGAGTCCCAATATATGTTGTTGAGAGAGATATCTTGAGGGTAGGCATCTACACGTTCTTTTTGATATGCGGAGTAGTCATACTAGGCTATGCTGCAAAAAGCTGAACCTTAAAGAAAAAGAAAATAAAAAAATTTATTGAATTGTTCTTGTTGCCTCAAGAATAGGCAAGTTTGTTTCAGTAGGTACATATATGACCTCACTGCTTCCATCCTGCAATCCTTGAATCCAGAGATATCTCAGGTAAGCTTCATTATCTTTCAAAGAGTCGCCTATGATCTTATTTGCCTCTGCAACACCTTTAGCACGTTCAACTTCTGCCTCTGCATCAAGAGTTGCACTCTCTTTTCTTGCTTTAGCTTCTTCAATAGCAATCTGCCTGCTCCATTCAGCCTCTTTCAAGTCAGCTTTACCTCTTAATTCCTTTCTCCATACGTTGTACATAGGAAAAGCCCACAAGCTGAATACAAACAGCAAAATAACAACTACTGCAAAAGCAATAACTATCTTTGGTTTTCCTTTTGCCATTTTATTCCCTCCTGTCATTGTAGAATATTGTAAAGGGTGATGGTTTAAAAAGGTTTAGATTGAAATTTATTTTTCAAAAAAACCCTTGCCGATTAATATGCCCAAAATTATAGCAATTAGAAATAAAAGTACTTCTGGAGCTTTATGCTTTGATAACAATATTGCTATAATTGCAATAGCTGGAGCAATTCCGTACATTGCTTTTTTTGGAATAATTAATGAGTTTTTCTTTTTTTTGTGTTTCATTTTGGCTTATTAGGTGATTGTTATTTAAAAAGGTTTAGGGCTGGAAAGGAGGAGATTTCGTTTAATCACTGTTAATTTCCCTACTCAAAAGTCTTCTGAACTGTCCTGCTTATGTCTTGCAGAGTGAAAGCTGCAAAGAATTCTCCTGCAGGAGATAATCCAGGAGCAATCTGCATTGAAACAATATACGCCAATATTAATGCTAAGATCAACCCAGCAAAAGCAGAAACTAAGTATGTATTATCCCACTTTATGTTAGGGTGTTTCTTTAATTTGACTAAATAAGGAACAAGTGTTCTTGTGAGAACTCCTAAAATGATTGCATAAAGATGCATTGTATCACCTCTTTGTTTTAGTGCAATATTACAATAACATTTAAATACTTATTTGTTTATTTAAGCGGATATAATGAAATACGCAATATTCATAATCGGAATTTTTGTGATTGGTTTAGTGGCATTACTTGCAGTGATGCAGCCAATACCAACTGGATTTGCTGTGCAGGAAGAGCCTGTTCCTTTGATAGAGAAGGTGAGCAAGCCATGCTTCTGCGCTTCTGGAGATAATATAGAGCAGCAGATAACAGAACAGCAGACAGCGTATAACAGCATTGTATCTTCTGCAGAAGAGGCAGTGAAACGCAATGAAATCGCAGAAAAAACAGCAATAAAAGTCCTTAATAATCACGCAGAAAGAAGCTGTAAGAAATGCAGTTAATAATTCTAAAGTGTGCCTAGTGCAGCGATAACAGCTAATTGTATCGCTGGATGGCTTGTTCCTGCACTGTTTTTTGGCCTTGCCTGGACATTATCGCAGTATAAAGAATATTTATGGAAAGTAACCCCTCTTTCCTGCGCTCTTGCGATTATCATTCTCCTGTGCCTATTGAGATACTCGTTGCTTATTCGATTAGAGACTCTAAAACTGCTAAGCAGTCTTGCAGAATCAACAACAGGAGAGGCAACACGAAGCCACAGAAGCTGCTCTTCCTCTGAACTGCAATCATCATAAGTCTGGGCAAGATTGACAATTTCCTCTACCTCTTCAACAGGATGGTCGCATACAGAATAAAAAGCATATCTTTCCAGAGCCTTTCTTCCACGGCTCTTGTTTTCATACAAATTAAACAATTCAAAATGATTGTCTGGATTATTTCTTTGCACAACAACAGGCGTCAATGTGATCTGGTCCCTGCTCTTTATGCGCAATTTTCTAAGAAGTGTCTTAATATTCGCAGGGTCTTTCTTAAAGCTCTCTATGCACCCTACTTTGTCTTCAATACCTTCATTCACCCAATTGCTGCCTGCCATAGTGCATATCAGGCAGTCATTATTTAAAAAGTTGTTGGCACAATTACTGTAAAAACTCTTCAACCTGCTGGATCCTGGTCCTGAGCAGTGCACAGAGATCCCTTAATCCATCAAGAATAGCAGAAACTTCAGTGATGGGCTTTTTGCCCATAAACTCCAGCTGGACTTTATGAAGAAGATCCAGCAGAAAACGATATTCATCACCCAGATACCTCATTAATTTTTGCAGTTTGTCACTGTAATTAAAATCAGGTGAGTTCATAATAGTGGCCTGAGCAGTTGAGAGTTTCTGAGCCATTCCTTGATCGTCAGTACCAACTATTTCAAGAGTGATGCTGCCCCAGTACCCTCCGCGCAAATTAATTTCCTTTACTTCTCTTCCTGTTTTTCTGACAGATTCTTTATTTGACTCCAGTATCTTGTTTATATCTGTTTTAACAGTATCAAGAACACCCTCCACCTTCTTAACAAGCGCCTTTAGCTCCTGCTGGCTTCCTAGAACCAGCGCTGTATCTGCTGCACTTAAACCAGCCTCTTTTTTAGCTTCTGTAGCCATAATAAATCTTAAGAATAAAGAGTATAAAAGCTTTTCTCTAGAACTTCATTCCCTTAGGCATCTTTCCCTTGAACTTCTTCATCAGCTTTTCAGGGGAATCTGCGCCGCCCTTAAGCATTTTAACCAGTTTTTTACTTTGCTTGTATTGTTTCAGCAATTCCCGCACATCTGAAGAAGAAACTCCTGCACCTTTGGCAACCCTGTCAATTCTTGCAGAATCAATTATTGAAGGGTCTTCCAGCTCTTTCTTTGTCATAGAATCCATAACAACTTTCCAGACCTTCAGCTTTTCCTGCTGGACATTCAAGGCTTCCTTAGGCAGCTTTAACTGGCCCATCCCAGGAATCATCTCCATGATTTTTCCCAAAGAACCCATCTTCTTCATGGCTTCCATCTGAGAATATAAATCAACTAATGTGAATTCACCTTTTAACAATTTAGCCTGCATATCTTTTGCTTCGTCTTCTGTAATAGCTTCTTTAGCTTTTTCTAAAAGAGCTTCAATATCGCCCATTCCCAGAAGCCTTCCAACAAAACCCTGCGGGTTGAAATGCTCTAAATCGTCTATTTTTTCTCCGACCCCAATGAACTTAATTGGTGCTTTTGTGATTGCGCACGCGCTTAAAGCACCGCCTCCTTTAGCAGTACCATCCATCTTTGTGACCATGACACCAGTGATTCCAGCACTTTCGTGGAAAGTCTCTGCCTGCTTTTGAGCAGCCTGTCCAATATCTGCTGAAATAACCAGCAAGTTTTCATCTGGTTTTACTGTGTTGTATACTGTCTTTAATTCCTGGATTAAATCTTCACTTAAAGCATCTCTTCCTGCAGTATCAACGATTATGACGTCATATTTTGGGTATTCTTTTTCAAACTCTTTGTAAATCTTGATCGGGTCTTTTTCTTTCTTGTTTAAGAAAACAGGGACTTTTGCCTGCTTGCCAACCTGCTCTATCTGGTCCATTGCTGCTGGCCTGTGTATGTCCAGCCCTACTAAAGCAACTTTTTTCCCTCTTTTAGTGTAGTATTTTGCAAGCTTTCCAGCTGTTGTGGTTTTTCCAGAGCCGAAAAGACCAATAAGCATGATCTTGTTTGGTTTTTTGTCAGTAATGTTTAGTTCTGCTTTTTCTCCGCCTAAGAAGTTGGTGAGCTCTTCATAAACAATGTTTACTAAGTGTTCACGCTTAGTTAATCCGGAAGGAACTTCTTCTTTAAGAGCGCGCTCCTTGATCTTTTTTGTTAATTCAAACACTAACTTGACATTAACGTCTGATTGTAATAACGCTCTTTGTATGTCCTTTACTAGTTCATTGATTAGCTTTTCATCTACAAAGATTGATTTTGCTATTTTTTGCAGTGTTCCCTTTAAGCTATCGCCTAGCTTTTCTAAGACCATAGAATTAACTTAAATATAGAGCCTTTATAAACGTTATGGATAATCACCCGGATTTAGGCTCTGGACATTTCCTTCTTATGTGCTGCATTGCCTCGGCCAGTACAGCAATCCGTGCATCATACATCAAAGCACAACCAACATGCTCATAAAAACGATAATTCCAACGCTTTTTATCATCAATCAAAGCACGGACTTCTTTTTGAGTGAGATGATGTATCTTGTTTTCATACCAGGCATGCACCTGAAGGTCCCCTCTTCCAAGCTGTCTTGCAGCACCATCGCCAATAGCGTTTTGCAGAAGATACCGATCCCACTTATTCGCTCTTTGTGAGCCCCTGCGCCAGGCACTAAAATCAGCATCATTGCCAGGTATTGTTTCTTTCAAATAAATCCAGAATTGCTTATACATCTCTTTAGCAAGATGCTCATCTTGTTCGAGCTTTGTTGCCACAGCGCCAAGCAAAGCAGTAAAAGAACACTCTGCAAGTGTTTCAAGCGTAGATATCTGCGAAGGAAGTATTATTCTGCCCATAATCCCACCAAAAACAATTTTAGAAAGCTAGTATAAATAATTTTCCCAAGGAACTTTATAAACAATGGCAATTTTCTAAATAGTATGGAAGCATTAGTTGTGATTCATGCAGAGAAGACATATCTTCATAATCCAAGAGGCCCGCTAAATGGATTAGTTCCAAAAATAGCAGATGCAATTGGAGAAAGCGAGCTTGTGTATTTTCTTGCAGCTGAAAGTGACAATCCTTTTGGAGCAAAAATGTTTCCAGAGATAAGCAGATATGCCTCAAAATTACACTTTATTCCTGCAAAAAAATTGATAGTGCAATTTCTTGAGGCAAAGAAAAGACTTCTTGATGATGGTGTTGAAAAAGCAGGGCTTGCAGGAATCTGCTATTATGTCTGTTTACGAGATGTCAAGAAATTATTCTCCGGAGACGGCGGAAGATTTGGCAGAGAACAGTATAGAACAACTGCAGAAGATTTAGGATGGACTGCAGAAGAGTTTGCGCGCGTGTTTGATACAAAAATAGAGACCAGATTCAGGGAAGACTTAACTGACAAGTTTTAATCCCCAAACTGGGATAACAAAAACATATAAGTGAGTTCTATTTCTTGCTATATATCACTAATTGGGGTGGAAAAATGGTTGAAGGACTAGAAAATCTTACAAAAATGGAGTATCCAGGAAGATTTATTATTCTTGGAAGGCATGCTGAGGGAGAAGGAAATATTGCAATATACGGAGTTACTGGCAGGTCACCGCCAAGCCAGGCAAGAAGATTTGTTTTTGATGAAAAACACAAAGTTCTCAGGACAGATGTAACAGACAAAGAACAGCTGGAAAAAGGAAGCCCAGCATTGCTGATATACCCTGCAATGGCAATAACAGACAATTTTATGTTAGTGAGTAATGGAGCACAAACCAATCACATGTATACTGTCATGTGCCAAAGGCAAGCAGACGTGTCTCCAGGACACTTACTGGATATTGCGTTTGGCCGCGATCAGCATGCATTTGTTTATGACCCAAAAGAGGGATGGATTGATCTTTGCTCATATGAACCAGACCCAAGTACTACTGCAAGAGTAAATGGCGTCTTATCACGGCAAAGCGGCATAGGCAGTCTTGGAATAGTCAAGTGTGTAGATGGGGCACGCGTATTCGAAGAAAATACATTTGAGTTTGAGCCAGGCCAAGGAGGATTGATAGCAACTTATACCGGAGTAAACCAAAATCCATTGCCTCCATTTGCAGGGGAACCACTAGAAGTTGCATTGACAGGCATTACATCAGAAGAGATTGCAAATGAAGTTTACGCAGCTCTTGCACCAGTACAAGGCGGCAAGGATTTAAGAGTTGCAGTTGCTTGCTGGAACACAGCAGAAGATGCGCCGTACATAATTAACAGGCATGATTTAGAAACAGAAGAATAATTTTTTCTTTTTTTTTACTTAAATTTATAAATTCAAGCAATTAGCTAGTTCTCGCGGGGCTGTAGTCCAGCTTGGTAGGATACGTGCCCGGGGAATTATATGTCCGGAGCGCACGTGGTCGGGAGTTCAAATCTTCCCAGCCCCATTAAATAAATTCTTTAGCCTTCAGAATAAGAACACAGCTTGGTCCGTGTGTTATCTTGCTTTCCAGGACCATCTTGACTGCTTCTTCAAACTTAACCTTGACTAACTTGATGTTTTCAGTACCTTCTTGATTGCTGTCTGTGAAAGTTAGTTTTCTTGCGAGAAACAAATACGCAGGAGACTTGATTACTGTGGTGAAAGGATTCACAACACCCAAATCTATCCACTCCTCTGCTTTGATGCCCAATTCTTCTTCTAATTCTCTTTTAGCTGCATCAATAGGCTTTTCACCATCATCAATTGCACCGCTAACAACTTCTATGCTGTCTTTTTCAATAGCATAATGAAACTCATCAGTCAGGTAAACAAAACCTTCCTCATCAATAGGCAGAACAGAAACCCCTGCTTTCATGTTGACAACCCCGAAAATACCTGGCTTGCCATCTGGCTTGATTACTTGATCTTCAGTTACCTCGATCCAAGGATTCTTGTATTTAGGAATAGTTTCTTTGATTGTCCAAGGACCATTCTTTTTCTCCATAAGCTTGTAAAATCAGTCTAGGTTTATAAAATATTCGCAGATA
>JAHWHC010000048.1 GCA_019323555.1 Candidatus Woesearchaeota archaeon | reverse complement strand
TTAACCTGCTTCAGGACTTTCTCACCAAGGATCACCCAAAACAAAACCTGGGCGCCCTCAACAACCTGGCCCTTGAACTCCTCTGGAATCTTCAGGTCAAATGTCTCATAGCTCTCTACGTCCATGACATTTGCCACATCACCGCTAACTGACAGTACCTGCGCAGTCTTCTTATCAATGATAGGCACTTCAACAGTCTCACCAGACGGCTTAAGGATCTCCCTTTTTTTCCCGTCAAGCAAGCCAACAGCAACAATCCTGTACTTTGCGTGCCCGTGCTTACCAGATTTTGAAGACTCACAACTTGTGACCTTGCAAGCAATATCATCGATTATGATGAAACTGCCGACCTTAATCTCATTTACCCCAACTACTTTTTTTGACATAACTTACACCCTGTTTCTAATAATAGTTAAGATTTGCAAACTATTTATAAAGTTTGCGCCTAAAACCCGCCAGCTTTTTAAATAACGAGCCTGTAGAATGCATTGTGAGTTGAAGATGGATCCATTTAAAGAGAAAGAAGTTGATGCATTGATAGAAGAGATTGCAGCAACAAAGCAACTTGACTGGAGAAATAGAGACGGACTTTCTTATGCAGTCAAGACACTCTATGATGTGTTGCCGGAAGTTAAAGGGCCAATGCATAAAAGAGTAGCGGGCATTATAGAAGACCTTGCAAGACATGTTCTATACAGAGTACATGATAACAAAACAGTTGCAGGGATAGCAAAGATACTCGGCGCAGAGAGATGGCAAAAGATGCCTCCTGAATTTGAACCAACTGAAGAAGAAGAGGCATTAGTGTGCGACAAAGAAGCATATCACGGCTCCTGGGGAAGACACCTTGCGTTTGTAGGAGGACCAATATCGGGCAGAAAAGCATATCTCTGGAGACACATGAATGCAAGTGCAACAGATTATGCAAGAATCTCGCTAATGTGGTCTTATGAACAGCTGCATGAAGTAAGCATAGCAAACCTTCTAGAAAAGAGAGACCACACCAAAAAAGCTGAAGAAGCTTCTTAATTTTCTTTTACTTAAAATTACAGATAACTTCTTTTCAATCTGCTCTGCATTAGGAAACTCCTTCTCTTTTTTCCTGAACTCTGAAGTGTGGTGAAAATGCCTGCCATTCTTGGTCTTGAACTTATGTTTCTTATGCAATAATTCATGATACATGACATAATCCAGGCAATCCTGGTGATCAAGGACATGCTTTGTTATAGAGATAGTATCTGTGCCATAATCATAATGCCCTAAAGTCCGCAATCCTTCTGAAACAGCAAGATTAGGAATATCGATCATACCTGCAAAAAAGACATCATTAACCCTGTTGAAAGAATCTTCTAAAACAGGATGAGATTTTGTCTTAGGGACAGCCAAATGAGCCTGCTTAATGAAAATATTGTATAAATCCATATTAGTTGTCTTTGCTTTTTTCTTGAACATCCTGCACATAAGCTCCTGCAAAAGACCTATCTTGATATTCCTGTCAATAGAACGCCAGTTCTTGCTCAAATTGAAAACAATATTTTTTGTGAAACGATTAAGCTTGATATTCGCGTTATAACCCTTAAACCTCCCAGAATACTTTATCTTGGCACTGTAACTAAATTCCTTTTCAGGAAAAAGTTCTGCAAAAGCCTCTTCAGTCATTCCCACCATTTTTACGCAGCCAACTTATACCTTAATACAGCAGCAAAACCGCCAATATCCCTTAATTGAACACCTTCCCTAGTCTCAGTAGAAATAATCTTGACAACAGTAGAAAACTGCTTTGCAGCCTCCTCAAACTCATCAATCAATTCATCAGACAGGCTTTCTGAAAGCAGCAAAGTCTCAACAGCACCCATGTTAAGCGCTTTCTTGACATCTTGTTCACCATAAGAAACCATATCTGGATCCTTTGCAAGCTTCTCAAAAAACTGGCCCATTGCTTTTTTCTCATCAACAACTTCTTCTTTAGCAAGAATATCCTCGCTCTTGTCAACCAATTCCTGCAGGCCAAACTCTTCTGTATAAGAAAGATCTTTTATGCCAATTATTTTCTTCTTGACATCGCCTGTTATGAAATTCCCCTCAACTAATTCATACTTTGTCGGCCCAGGACCGCCAACAATGATCCCTTTAAGGCCCTCTCTTGCCAGGAACTCATCTTTCATGTAATCAGCAACCTTCTTTAGATGATCCTTTAATGCTAACGCCCTGTTCTGTTCAAACCTGTGCGCAGACTGGCCGCCTGCCTTCATCTTGCCAGGAACATGCGAGTGTGTCTTCATCAAATGAACAATGGATTTTCCTTTTAATAATGCTAAAGAAGCGTCTCTTCTGTCAAGAACAACAAGACCATACATCTCTTTCACATCGAGAATATCTCTCAATAATTCAACTTCAAAATTCTTGTCACACTTGTAGATACGCGTGTTCAAAGGGACAGGAGGCTCAATAGACCATACTTTTACATCTGACTTTCCTTCCCTTGCCAAGACATTGCCTGCAAAAACAGCCAAACCGTTAGGAGGAGTCTGCTTGAAAAGCCTACGATGCTGGATCATACGCTCCAAGGCATCTGTAACATTCTTCCTGGTTGCAGCAGACTTGATATTCATGGCTGTGCCCTGCTCCTGGGCCAGGTGATTGATAATCTTATTAATATCATAACCAGCTGGAATATAAACTGTCACAAACTCTGTATGCGCGGCCTTACATGCCTCTAATTCCTTGATAAACTTCTTCAGTTTATGCTTTTGCTGTGCTGTCAATGTCATACTAATAATTATTAGAGAGGGGGTTTATAAAAGTTTGTACCCTACGGGCACAATACGAAACCTTTTTAAATCACTCATTGTTTTTAGAGTGCTATGGCAGTTGAAAAGGGGCTTGGTCCAGCTAAAAGGTTCGGTCCAAGATATGGAAGGACAGTGAAATTCAAGCTAGCAAAAATAGAGAAAGAGCAGCGAAAGCCACAGATGTGCCCTTACTGCGACATGCCAAAAGCAAAAAGAGTTTCTGCAGGAATATACACATGCAGCAAATGCAAATCTAAGTTTACAAGCAGAGCTTATTTTGTTAAGAAAAAACCTCCTGTAGTTCTTGCAGCTGCAGAAGAGGAACCAAAAGAAGAGGCTGAAGAATAAAAATGACAAAGTACACATGCTTTGCATGCAGCAAAAAAATATCCAAAGACATGATGGGCAAAAGAGTACGATGCCCGTACTGCGGAAGCAAAATATTATACAAATCAAGATCAAAAATAACAAAGGTAACAGCAAGATGAGTGATGATGCACAAGAAAGCATAGGAAGACTGCAATTGATCGAACAGCAAGTGCAGACAATGGCTATGCAGAAACAACAATTCCAATCACAATTATTCGAAGTCGAGAATGCCCTAAAAGAGCTGAAGACAAGCAAGACAGCATACAAGATCGTGGGCAACATAATGGTTCTTTCTGACAAAGAAAAACTAGAGAAAGACCTTAAGCAGAAGAAAGAGATAATCGACCTAAGGATAGCAAACCTGGACAAGGAAGAGAAAAAGCTTAAGGAAAAAGCAAAAAAACTACAAGAGGAGTTACTATCAAAACTCAAAAAGAAATAGAGACCGCACAAAATGGATCAAGACAAAATAATTACAGTAATTGCCATGCTTCGCGAAGTAGAGGAAGATTCCTGCGTGCCTAAAAACATAAAAAACAAGATTTCTATCACAATAAAAGAACTTGAGACAAGCAAAGAAGAGATATCCATAAAAGTCAGCAGAGCACTTCACGCACTAGAAGAGCTGACAGAAGACAACAACATGCAGGCAGACACAAGAACACAGCTATTCAACATAGTAAGCACACTAGAGATAGTATAATTATTTCTTCCTGGTAATCTTAGACTTAATGACAACAGAATTAGGCATGTAGATCAAGTCACCTTTCTTTGTCTTAATCCGTGTATCTAACAAGCTCATCTTTACAACCCTGCCTGAGACACCGTTAATTTTAACGGTTTGTTTTTCTTTAATGAGATCTTTTCTGTAGATATACCAGCCAGCCATGAAATTAGGGATAAAATCCCTCAATCCAAGGAATACTGAGATGACCAGTATTGCAATACCGCCTATTGCCAGAACATACAACACAAAAGTCGTGATCCCCAGCTGATTCAAGGCAAAGATAATCGTGACAAAATAAACAAAATACTCTGCAATATGCGCAAGAGCCAATTCAAAAGAAACCTTAGCACCTGCTTTTTTCAGCAAGATATCTAATTCAGCCTCATGCAGGACTCTCTGGATCAAACGGCC
Organism: Candidatus Woesearchaeota archaeon; assembly: GCA_019323555.1. GTDB lineage: Archaea > Nanobdellota > Nanobdellia > Woesearchaeales > ARS49 > WJJT01. The sequence continues at coordinate 6,044 of JAHWHC010000048.1, read as the reverse complement.
AACCAGCTTAGCTATGATAAAGCCGATTAAAAGAATAATGATTGCTGTGATTATGTTATTCACAGCAGGCCCAAGATATGTCCTTGCATCAGTAAGTAAGTCCATGCACCTATTAAAAAGGACAATGTTTTTAAACCTTTGCTCTTAAAAAAGCACTTATGGCAGATGCAGAAGCAAGAATAAAGGAACTAGAGGCAGAATTAAAGAAAACACAGTACAACAAAGCCACAGAACATCATTTTGGCGTTGTAAAAGCACAGATAGCCAAGCTAAGGGAAAAAATAGAGAAACAAGCCTCTAAAAAAACAGCAGGCGCAGGCTTTGCTGTGAAAAAATCAGGAGATGCAACAGTAGTCCTGCTGGGATTTCCTTCAGTAGGCAAAAGCACCTTATTGAATGCAATCACAAAAGCAAAATCCAAGATAGGGGCATATGAATTCACAACACTAGACGTCATACCTGGACTGCTTGAATATAATTTTGCAAAAATACAGATACTGGACATACCTGGAATAATATCCGGGGCTGCAGCTGGCAAAGGACGAGGCAGGGAGATTCTTTCTATGGTCCGTAATTCTGATTTAGTCCTGATACTAGTCGATGCAAAACATCCAGAACACTACAAAAAAATACTGAAAGAGATATATGATGCAAATGTAAGAGTTAACCAGGAAAAGCCTGACGTGAAGATAAAGAAAAAAGCAAAAGGCGGAATCAGCATCGGCAGCACAGTAAAACTAGGAATCTCCAGAAAAACAATACAGGACATACTGAAAGAACTAAAGCTCAATAATGCAGATGTTGTGATAAGGAGCAAGATAGACATTGACACATTCATAGATGCAATAGAGGGCAACAGGAATTACATACCTGCACTAACTGTAATCACAAAAATAGACTCAGTTAGTGAAGACAGAAGAAAAAAGCTGATAAAAGAGATAAAGCCAGACCTTGTGGTGAGCGCAGAACAGGGAGAGGGAATACCAGAACTAAAAGAGGCAGTATTCCAGAAACTAAATTTAATGAGACTTTATATGAAGGAAGTTGGCAAAAATCCAGATCTTGAAGAACCAATGATAGTGCGCAGAGGGATAACAATAGAGGGAGTTTGCAGAAACATACACAGAGACTTTGTAAACAAGTTCAAGTACGCCAAAATATGGGGAAAATCAGCAAAGTTTCCAGGACAGGTATTTCACAGACTAGACAAAGTGCTTGAGGACGGCGACATCATAGAAATACACATAACATAAGCAGCATTATGCTAAATTTTAAAAATAACAGCGTATTACTCACTATTTCTCAAAACAAACCAAAAAAACAAAACTATCGTGAAGATATGACACCCAAAGAATGGGTACATGCATAAAGTCCTTGATGACAAGCCTTGAACCTGAAAAAAGGAGAAGGCAAGAAAAATCAAGGAGCTTGTGATTCGTAAAAAAGCTCACTTGAGCTTAGAATCTGCGAGCATTTTTCCGTCGATAAATGGGGGGAATGCGGAAAACCTACAACTTTATTCTAGAGCATAGACTGCTCTTAATCATATATTTCGTACGGATTCTAGGGAAAAACCTGGAAAGGAGGCGGATAATGGAGGGCTTTGAAGAGGCTCATAAAAGAGCTCAAAAAGACTTCTGGTTTTTGGTGATCACTATAATCATACTCCTGAACATCGCGGGCGTGATATTCAGCGTGATTTACTGGGCGCTCTAGGAAGAAAGGGGGTGAACATTGGAAAGAGTGAAACGCTGGCTGTGGAAAACAGCAACACACACATTCCCTATTGCACAGATTGCGTTGTTTATTGTGTTGCTGATTACCGCTCTGACAGCAAAACAACTGGGCGAAAGGGGGGTTCAATGATATCCCGAATCTGGGAAAAAATTTGGGGGACGGCGACAGACACCTACTTTGCGGTATTCCTTGCTTTTTTTCTGGCACTAGTACTACGAACGGTCTTTGACCTGACGTGGTGCCGGCGGTGAAAGGAGGGTGCCCTTGGAAACAAAAACAGCGTGGCCAGGGAGTAAACAGGACAAACCAGCGGGCTGGGGGGACTGGTCTGAGGAAGCCAGGGCGGCTTTTGCAAAGATCTGGGAGACTGCGGACGAGAAACTTCGGGCGGATTTGCTCAAGGACATCGAGGAAAGAAAAGGGAACCAGAAGGAACTGGAGGAGTACTTCATCTTCCTCAAGGAATCCAAAGGAAGCTTTGGGGAAGATGACGAACACATCGGGGCAATCGGGTGCCCTCTCACATTCATGCTGGTGCTCATCGTGCCGGCAATAATTCTCGGGGCGGTGCTGCTCTAGTGGGAAAGGAGGGGGCATGGAGCCGGACAAAATTCCAGAGGAACAAGATTTCGCCACAACCGCACGTGCGGCGATCTTCATAGGGCTAATACTACTGGCACTATTCTCGGTAATCCACGTCATACACACACTAAGTCTAACCGAAGGGAGGTAAAAGCAGAGAAAGGGGGCGGCATGACTGCGGCGACAAAAGAACACAAATGGAGCCTACTGGAACTAATATTACTCGGACCGCTACTAATTATCCTGGCAATATTTCTCTGGGTGTTTGTTCACTTCGAGCCGGATGACGACGACTAGAGGAAAGGAGGTGATGCAGGAAAGGGGGGGACATCATGAACTGGTTTTTCTGGATAATCATAATAGTACTTCTCTACTGGATCATATTCGACGACTAGAGGAAAGGGGGTGATGCCGAAAGGGGGACAAGATGGCAGGCATTATTCTTTTTGGTATGGTAGGCGGCGTCTGGATACTTGCATTGAGCGCATACTACCTTTGGGTCGAGATACGCGCTTAGAAAGGAGGGAATGCTTGGAAGAGCAGAGAGCACCGCCAAAGAAATCACCTGTGAAAGAGATGCTGGGGGCAGCATTGTTCGCTGTCATATTGTGTATGATGGCGATGGTGGTTGCATTGTTCGCAGGAGGGTAACTTGGCGGGGAGTCAACGCAGAAAAAGTGGAAAGGAGACAAATGAGGAACGCGAAAAACGGTAAGGGCCAAGAAGAAGTCAACAAAGAGGAAGGCCCTGTGGACGACCGAAGGAGGCAGAAGTTCGTCAACGGAGGCAGGCGGCTGAAGACGCGCAACCGCAAGACCAAGAGCGGGCGTTACTTCATCGGCGTCCACTAACCGTTTAAAGGAGGAGACAAAAAACCCGGGGTCTCCTCCTTTTTTTTGTTAATTATCTTCTATATAGAAGAATAAAAAGATTTAAATAACTCGCCCAATTACCCCTAAAAGTGGAAAGCGTGGGAAGACCCGGGGAAACGTGTGGAAGATGGCAAAGACAAAATCTAAATTTTCAATAGACCAGATAAAAGTACCTTCCTTAAGCAGGAAGAAAGAGGTCTCAGAACTGTTGAACGACCTTCAGCAAAACAAGGTAAGCTTAACAAAAGAATCTGTGAGCGACATACAGGAACAGATCATTCTAAGAGAGCAGCTTCACCTGCAGATACTAGACGAGATGGACAAGATAAAACTGCAGTTAAGCAACATGCTGTTATCCAGCTCTGACATAGAGGAGCAGGAGAAAGCAAGAATACGACAGAAACAGGTAGATATTGAACAGTTCAAGATAAAAGAGAAAATAGACAAGTGGAAAGACATCGCGATACTAAAGAAAGAACTGAGAGACAGGCTAAAAGAATTCAAGGAGACAGAGAGCAAGACCCTGCTCATGTCAGAACTACTAGAGGAATAAAATGCTCAGAGCGCTAACAGTAGAGGAGATATGCAAGAAACTAAAGCCTGTAATGGGCAAGAAGATAGAGGCAATCTACCTGCGGTATAAATTATCTGATGACCGGGAGACAAGACAGGAAATAGAGAAAGCACTTCACGCGCTATTTGAGAAAAAACTAAACACATCTCTCCTGGACGAAAAAGTACTTCTACTGCCGCCAGAAAACCTGGACGGGCCATATGAACTAGGAACAATAAAATATGCTGACAAGGAATTCAAACAATTCTGCCTAAGAGAGCAAGACTTCATCAGGCACTTATGCATCTCAGGGATGAGCGGATCAGGAAAGACCAACCTTGCATTCGTGTTATTAGAAGATTTCATCAAAAAGAAAAAACCAGTGATAGTATTTGACTGGAAAAAAAGCTTCAGGCCGCTTCTAAAACTAGACAAGAACATGCTCTGCTTCACAGTAGGCAATGCAAATGTGAGCAACTTATTCAGGATAAACATCAACCAGCCGCCAGAAGGAGTAGACCCAAAAGAGTGGGTTGGCCTGCTATGTGACCTGATTACAGAGAGCTTCTTTGCAAGCTACGGAGTCCACAAGATATTATCAGAGACAGTAGACAAAGCATTCAGGGACTTCGGAGTATACAACGGCAGCAAAAACTACCCAACCTGGTACCAGATAAAAGACAGACTAGAAGAGATGGAAGCAGACATGAAGGGCAAAAAAGGCAGAGACTCTGAATGGATAACATCAGCACTAAGAATAGCCCATGCCCTCACGTTCGGGCATTTTGGGGAGGCAATAAACTGCAAAAACAGGCACTCACTAAAAGTAGAGGATCTATTGAACAAAAGAATCATATTTGAATTAAATTCCCTAAGCACTGCAGAGAAAAAATTCTTCTGCGAATACATACTTACCTACATCTACAAGTTCAAGAAAGCAAGCGACGAACCAAGAACAGAAGACTTCAGGAGCGCAATACTAGTGGATGAAGCACACAACATATTCTTGAAAGACAAAGCAAAATTCATGAAAGAAAGCGTGACAGAGATGATCTACAGAGAGATAAGAGAGTATGGAATCAGCCTTATTTGTTTGGATCAACACATATCCAAATTAAGCGATGTAGTGGCAGGAAACAGCGCATGCAACATAGCATTCCAGCAGATGCTGCCGCAGGACGTAGACTGCATATCTGGACTGATGCAGATAAGAGACAACAGAAACTACTTCACAATGCTTCCAGTAGGAGCTGCAATAGTAAAACTAGCAGAGAGACACTTTGCACCATTTGAGATAGCAGTGCCTTTATCCAAGATAAAGAAACAACAAGTCAGTGATAAAGAATTATCACAAAAAATGAAAAATATTATAAAGGAAGATAAATCCCTAAGAGTATTCAAGGAAAGATGCGACATAAACAACCTGAAGAAACAATTATCTAAGGTTGATACAATATGCAAGATGTCTGGGGTGAAGACAACAGGTGATTCTTCTGACCCAGCTTTACAACCAATATCCCGTTCATATAAAATCGCAAAAACGCAACACAACTTTCTAAAGTTTGTGTATAAACACCCTGGAATGGGTGTCGCAAAGGTCTACGAGTCCCTGAAGCTCTCAGCCCGCAAAGGGAATGAGCTCAAGCAGGAACTTGAAGGCTTTGGCTTTGTAAACGTGGTTGAGACCAAAGACAGGAAAGGCTGGAAGAAAACTATCCACCTAACTGCCTTGGGACAGAAAGCCATAGACAAAGCCTGAAAATGCGAGGCATTTCTCGACGAGAAATGGGGGGAATGCGGAAAACCTACCTTTTTCTTGTAGAGTATAATGCAACGTGTTTTCGAGTTCTATATAAACTACTGGCGGAAAACGCCGGAAATCATACGGAATGACCAGGCGGCCCTGAAAGACGGGTGCTTCGTGCAGGAGATCCTAAGACCTTGGCATCGCGGTTCCGTTTGGCCCGCCTGAGGATGCCCTGGCAGATCTTCGCACCGGACATGCAGGGGTTCCCAGGCAGAAGGCATCCCAGAGGCAGGCGGCAAAAAAAGCCGGATACCGCGTGGATTGGGCCTGGTGATCAAGTTTCCCCTGCATCGGAGGCAGAGTCTAAAGACGGCAATAAAGGCAGCGCGACTGCAGAGTCTGCGGCGCCTGAGCTTGCACCTCTGTCTCTCCTTGGGTGCGAGTCCCGCCCTTCCTGAGCAGCCAAGTAGGGGCCGCCTGGTTTTCTTTAAACTACGCCGGTGCGTAGTCGACACCGCTTTAGCAGGTCGTACTCGTAGTGCGACCTGCGCTA
>JAHWHC010000047.1 GCA_019323555.1 Candidatus Woesearchaeota archaeon | reverse complement strand
TAAAAACAAGAGCGTCTATTGAAATAGCAGGCAGGACGTTTAAAAGAGGATCCATCACAAAATTAGTGCGGTCTCTAAGAAAAATTCCAGACATGCATACAGAACTTCCTTATTTCAATGGAAAAAGCCCTCGAGTGATTGCTGCGAAAGGGCAAGTATATATCGCGCTGATGAAGGTAACAAATAGGCAGGTTGTTGTTTACGATCCTGCAGATAGAAAAGTTAAGCAGATTCAATTTACAGTGCATAAACACGAACCTATTCCAGAAGGCGATGATGACATCTATCTTGATGATATTGCAGAGCTGGAAGCAGAAGAATACTAGGCCTGCAATTCGCAACCTTTATAAATAACCTCTCACTCAGATTTTCTTGTAAATTGGGGGGATTATAATGTCTAAAGAAGTACAACCGATATTCATACTGCCAGAAGGCACTCAACGGTCTAGTGGAAGGACTGCGCAGAGAAATAACATAATGGCTGCAAAGCTTGTTGCAGAGACTGTAAGAACCACATTAGGCCCTAAAGGCATGGATAAGATGCTTGTCGACGGCATGGGAGATATTACTGTAACAAATGACGGTGTGACGATTCTTGAAGAGATGCAGATTGAGCATCCTGCTGCTAAGATGATTGTGGAGGTTGCAAAGACCCAGGAAGCTGAGATTGGGGACGGAACAACCACTGCTGTTGTTATTGCAGGAGAATTGCTAAAACAGGCAGAGACCCTGCTTGAGCAGAATGTTCACCCGACAGTCATTGTGAGGGGTTACAGGCAGGCTGCTGTTAAGGCTCAGGAGATCCTGCAGGAGATTGGTGTTGCAGTGACAGAAAAAGACGAGTCTGTCCTTAAAAAAGTTGCAATGACTGCAATCTATGGAAAAGGAGCAGAATCTGCTAAAGAAAAATTAAGTGATATTGCGATAAAGGCAGTCAAGAGGGTTATTGAGAAAAAAGATTCTGAGATTTCTTTTGATACAGAACACATTAAATTAGAAAAAAAGGTAGGGGGCTCTGTTGAAGACACCAATCTTATTGACGGTGTTGTGATAGAGAAAGAGGTTGTCCACCCAGGAATGCCTAAAGTGGTCAGCAATGCAAAGATTGCATTATTAGATTCTCCTATTGAGATAAAAGACACTGAGATTGATGCAAAGATCTCAATTACAGACCCTATGCAGATGCAGGCTTTTATTGATCAAGAGGAAAAGATGATTTACACAATGGTGGAAAAAGTTGCCAAATCAGGCGCAAGTGTTGTTTTCTGCCAAAAAGGCATTGATGATATTGCGCAGCATTTCCTTGCAAAGAAAGGCATCTTGGCTGCAAGAAGAGTCAAGAAAAGCGACATAGAGGCAATCTCAAGAGCTACTGGCGCAAGGGTTGTGACTAATTTTGATGACCTGACTGCAAATGATCTAGGAAAGGCAGGCCTTATCGAAGAGAAAAAAATAGGGGATGAAGAATTGATTTTTGTGACTGGATGCAAGAATCCCAATTCTGTCACTATTCTTGTAAGGGGCGGAACAGAGCATATTGTGGATGAGGTAAAGCGTGCCATGACAGATGCTATTGGCGATGTTGCTTCTGCATTAAGAAAAGGAAAGGTTGTCGGCGGCGCAGGCGCCCCAGAGATAGAGGTTGCAAAGCGCTTGAGAAAATTCGCAAATTCCTTGTCAGGCAGGGAGCAGCTGGCTGTTCTTGCTTTTGCAAATGCTTTAGAGATAATCCCAAGGACTCTTGCAGAGAATGCAGGCCTTGATCCCATCAATGTCTTGACTGATTTGAAGGCTGCTCATGACCAGAAAAAATTATGGGCTGGAATTAATGTGTTTACAGGAAAGACAGTCGATGCCTGGAATGCAGGCGTTATTGAGCCTCTGCAGATAAAGACTCAGGCAATCAGCTCTGCTTCAGAAGTTGCTGAGATGATTCTCAGGATTGACGACGTGATTGCTGCTGGTGGAAAAGCCTCTGATTCAGGAATGCCGCCTGGAATGCCTCCTATGGGCTGATTTTATTTTTTTAACGAAATTTAGAACTTTGAAAAAGCTCTAAATTCGCGCAAAAACAAAGTTTTTCAGCGAAATATTTATAAACATATTATATTTTAGAGTATATATTAAAAAAGATGGTGATATGATGGTCAAAAAAGCAAAACATTCTACTGAGACAGAAGAGTACGAGCTTCTGCCGCATAGGGAGATCGAAGACCTGAAAGATGAGCTGAGAAAGCTTAAGGAATTTGAGATCACACCGACTAAAAAATTGCGTATTTCTCTTATTGAATTGAACAAGAAACTAGACAAGTTACTGCAGATCTTTGATGAGGCACGGCACGAGATAAGGACAGAGGAAGTTGGTCTGGGTTTCAAGGAAAAGATGAAGCCTTTAATGGAGAAGATGGAGACGCTGCAGGAGCAGCAGGCAGATATTGCAGAAGGAATGGTTGCTCTGGCAGACATTGTAAAGGGTATGAAAAGGGAGGAAAAGCCAAAGCTTGAACCCACCCCTGAAATGCCTCCCGGCATGCATCCACGACCAGTTGGTCCGCCTTCCAGCACAATGGGCCCTCCTAGGCCTCCAGGAATGCCTTCTGGTTTTCCGCCAAGACCTCCTGTCGGGCCGCCGCCAAGGCCTGGGGCTCCAATGCCTCCAAGACCAGGTATGCCTCCACCAAAGCCTCCTAGGAAAAAGAGATTTGGAATAATATGATTTCTTCAGATGTTGATCTGGCCAAGACAAAAACTTTGCTTCTTTATCTTAGTCTTGCAAAGCACAAGATAGACCAGAGAGAGTTTGCAAAGCAGAAGCTTGCTGCCCAGATCTCTGCTTTGAAGAGAATAAGCACAAAATCAATCAAAAAGCATGTCCTGGATCTAGAAAAAGACATTGTAGAGGCTATTGAAACAGAGAAAAAGATTATCACGACTCAAAAGACAGAGGATGAGCACCACAAGGAATTGGTCAATAAGATTGACAAGCTGGAAAGCAAGCTTGGCAAGTATCTTGACACTAAAGAGGCTAGAAAGAGCAGGATTCTTGAGCTTGAGGATAAGATAAAGAAAAAGATGGCCTCTAGGAGAGAGGAATTAGCTGATTTAAAAGAATCCATTAATAATTTGGAGAAGCTCTATTCTGCTGCAAAAAAAGACAAGAAAATTTCTAAGATGCGTTTAAAATCAATAGAAACAAAAATTAAAAAGCTTAAACAAAAGTTAAAAATTAAAGCAAAAAAATTATAGGTCTTTTGCCATAACTGTTCTTCTGTTGTTTGCTTTTGCTCTCTCAACAGCATCCTTTATCAGCTGCTCTACTTTCTTGTCAAGTGCTTCTGCAAAATCTCCTGCTACGTTTGCTTCGCCTACTACTTCCTTTATCTTTGCTTTTACTATCAACATTTTACTCCACCTCACTTGTTGTATACTGAAATTCTAATTGCTAATATTTAAAGTTAACGCAAATAATGCCTTATGCCGCAGTCAGGTCACCTGTGTGTGAACCAGAATTTGAGTTTTTTTGCTTTTATTGAATCTAGTCTGCAGAATCCGAATCTTTCAAGCTGGACAATGTCTCCTGCTTTTAGTTTGCTCAGCCCAGCTTCTCCAAGCCCTTTCACTGTTGTCTTGTCAGGCATTAATACCTCTACATCAACCAGGTCTTTAGAGACAGGGAGCCAGTGTATTATCATCTCTCCTTTTTCTTTGTAGTCCTCGTATTTTGCGCTCTCAAATAAGAGTTCTTTTCCTTTTTTCTTGAAGTTCAGGCAGTCCATCAGCCGGTATAGCTTGTTTGCTTTCAAACGTTTGTGGTCTTGTTTTGCTAGATAGAATTTCTCATTGCATTTAAACTTTCGAACGCCTTTCTTAGGGTTGTCTGGATGTAATTTTAATGAAATCTCTTGTGAAGGCGCCTTTGATATTGTTACTTCTACAGGATCTTCTATGAAAAAAAACCTGTCTGATATTGGGTCAATTATTTCTTTGTTAAATGCTGCCAGTGTCATGAAGAATTCTTCTTTTGTGACTGTTTTGTCTGTCAGTGTGAGTCCAATATCCAAAGCGAATTTTATGAATGCCCCTGGCTGGAATCCCCTTCTTCTTAGTGCAGGCATGAATGGAAGTCTTATGTCGTCCCAAGCATCAAACTCTCCATACTCTATTTTTTGTTTTGTTTTTGAACAGCTTAGCTCAAGGCCTATGAAGTTTATTCTTCCCCAGTTTATGTATGTTGGGCGCTTCCATTTGAAATAATCAAAGATGTATTTTTGTCTTTTTGCTCCGTCTGCATGTTCTTTGCCGTTTATGACATGGCTCATGCCCATAAGATGATCGTCGATTGCAACGCTGAAGTTCATTAATGGCCAAACCCTGTGTTTTGTGCCTTGTCTTGGATGGACGTGATCATTTATTCTCATTGCAGGCCAGTCCCGCATTGCAGGGTTCTTGTGCGCGACATCTGTTTTTATCCTGCACACTGCTTCTCCTGGCTTGTACTCTCCAAACATTTTTGCCCATCTTTCGCCTTGCTCTTTTGCAGACAGACCTCTGCAGGGGCAGGCTTTTTGTTTCATTATTAATTCCCTGAATTCATCTGGGTCACAGGTGCAGACATATGCATTTCCTGCGGATATCAATTTTTCCATATGATCATAATAGTGTCCCAGCCTGTCTGACTGGAAGTGCACCTCTGCAACATTGTCTTTTGTGAGCCACTTTGCATCTGTGGGCACTAGCTCATACCCTAGTTCATATATGTTTGAAGGGTCTGTATCTTCAATGCGCAGTATCAATTTGCCATTGTACATTCTTGCGTATTCAGAATTAAGTGATATTCCATAAGCATGGCCTATATGCAGCGGCCCTGATGGAGATGGTGCAAACCGTACTGTCACCTTTCCTTTTTCTGCATCTTTCAGCGGTTTTAGCCCTGTTCTTTTCTCTTTTGGTTTTTCTTCCAGTAGTTCTGGGGCTCTCTTCTCCAGTTCTGTTTTCTGCTTTTCTTCCCCCAATTTATTAACTTCAGAGATGATTGTGCTTATTTCCTTGCCAAGTGTCTTTAG
>JAHWHC010000046.1 GCA_019323555.1 Candidatus Woesearchaeota archaeon | reverse complement strand
TTGTTTTTCCACTGCTTTATTCGCTTATGAAAAATTATCTTGGTTATTTGCTTATTGTAATGGTTGGATTTATTATTCTAAAGGACAGCAAAAAGATCTGGGCAGTGATAATATTTATTTTATCTGGAATTCTTGGGTTGATTGTCTTGAATTCTGAAATTAATCAACCATTATTTCCAATGTTATCGGGAATGTTTGGAATTTCTGCGCTGATCATATCACTTTTTAACAAAGTTGAGGTACCAACACAGATTGCTGAAGAGTATGTGCAAGTAAGCTTAGGAGAATACATCAAAAGTTTAATTGGCGGAGTTTTCTCAGGCAGTTTTGTTGCACTGTTTCCAGGAATAGGCGCTGCGCAGGCAGCTGCAATGTCAACAGTCTTGTTTAAAGTCAAAGAGTATGGCTACTTGATTTTAGTCGGCGGAATCAACACTGTTAACTTTATCATTGCATTAGTTACTGTCTATACTTTAGATAAAGCAAGAAACGGAGCAATAGTTGCAGTGATGGAAATACTTACAAACATTGATCTGGCTAGATTAGTTACATTTGCAGCAGTTGCACTGATTGTTGGAGGTGTTGCAACAATTTTGACATTAAAGATTGCAAAACTATTTGCTTTTATGATAGAAGAGATTGATTACAAGATAATATCCCTTTTGATTATGTTCTTTATTGTTGGACTGGCGTTTTATTTCTCTGGCTCAATAGGATTATTAGTTTTACTGATAAGCACTGCAATAGGAATAGTGCCTCAAATAACAGGAGCCTGCAGAAGCAATGCAATGGGATGCTTGCTTTTGCCTGTGATATTGTTCTATCTCCTTTAACCCAGAAAAGCTTATATACACAAAGTTCTGAGAAACACTTAGTATGGTAACTCCACAAGATTACATCAAAAGATTCTTTGCAGGAGCAGCGCAAAGAAACAAAGTTCTAATTGATAAATTCAGGGATAAACTCGAGATTGATGAGCGTATACAGAAAAAAAAGACAGTAAACGAAGTGGATATTGTCAGATTAACTGCGTTGATAGGTGAAGACAACAAATTAAGAATAGGCAGATTAGAGGACCAATCAATAAGGTATCTTTTATGGAAATCAATAAAAAGCGCGAACTTTCTTGAGAAGTGGAAAAGTAAATTAGTGAAACAAGCCAGTGCAAAAGGAATAGATCCTGACGTGGCCAAAACTGTGACAGAATATATTGGCTGGATATATGCGCAGCTTGCAGAAATAAAAAAACATGCAATTCTTTTCGAAGGAATCTACGCAGAGGAAGTTCAAGCATTGAAAACCACCAGCACTGTAGAAGAATACCTGCGAAATGTTGAAGAAGAAGTCGACCTGCTGGCGGCATACTATGAATTCAGAGAAAATCTCGCCCAACAAGCAAACACAAGACTTAATAAAATAGCATATTTCATCAAGAGATACAAAGGAACAGAAGCAAATTATAAGGTAACAGCCGCGTTCCTTGCTTTAATGGCACTCACATTAGGGCTTGTGCCCCTTGTCTTTCCTCCAAAACCAGAAGAAGCGAAGCTATTCCCTGCATTTGCAGCAGTAGCAACAGTATTATGGGCTGCGATGGAAGGAAAGAACATTCTAGCAGACATCCAGACTACACTAGAAGCATACCAAAAAGAGGTATGGACAGACTAAAATTATTTCTGTTTATATACTGAAAACATAAGCTTTTTAAAGCAGTCATAATTCCACTAGAGCTATGAAGGCGAGAATAACTAATTTCAGGGGAAGCAGGAGAATAAAGACTGGCAACCAGATGATCATAGAGATAGAAGGGGTTGACAGCAAGGCAAAAGCTGAGAAACTCGTTGGAAAAACAGTGAGCTGGATTGCTCCTGGAAAGAGCAAGACAACAATAAAAGGAAAGATTTCTGCAGCACACGGCAACAAAGGCTGTGTGAGAGTCCTGTTTGAGAGAGGCCTGCCTGGACAGAGCATTGGAACAGAAGTCAAGATAGAATAAATTCTCAGAAATATTTATATATCACACTTATTCATGATAGAAATATGGCTAAAAAAAAGGTGACACTAGAAGAACTAGACAGAAAACTAGAGAATCTTTCAAAAACCCTAAAAAAATGCCTTCTAGTAGAAAAAAGAGTTGAACAAGAGGAACTTTCAGAGATAGCAGAGCTCAAAAAAATAGAGGAAATAGAGCGAAGACAGGAAGCACGACAAGAGGAGCATCCGCTTAAGAAAATAACATACAAAGACTTTGCAAAAGGAGCTCTAGGGGCGTTCATTGGAATAGTGGCACACTACACAGTCATCTATGGAATACACATAGCAGAAGAACTGACTGTAACAAGAGCAACAATATTATTCGTACTCGCATACATAATAGGGGGAGTATTCTTATACGCAACAGGATTCAGGAAAGTGAGCACCAGGATGATGTGGTTCCTTCCTGTTCGATTGACTGTATTATACACAATATCTGTAGTAATGACTGTGGCGGTATTATACTTATTTTTCCCAGACTTCCTACACCATTTCTTCTGGGAAGGCTACAAGCAGGTGGCAGCAGTCACCTTGACAGCATTAATAGGAGCCTGCACAGCAGACTTGATAGGCAAAGAATAAAATGGCAACTGCAACAAAAGAGAGTCCAGCAGACATCAAAAAAGCAACAATAGATGCAATGCTAAACACAAAAATAAGCGGACAGCCTTTAATTGACCTTGCATTTCTTCAGCCAGAAGAATACATGGAAAGAATAGAGAGACGACTCACTGCACTAAACAAGGCAATTGACGCCCAGATACGGCAGCAGGGAAGAACATCCTGCCTGCAGGAACAGAAAAGAGTGATAACAGAGATAATGAAAAGACTGGATGAAAAAGATCTGAACAGCGAAGACCTAAGAACACTACTTCTAAAATTAAAAATAGAATGTAAAGAATAAAAATAAAAAAATTTATTTAATCCATGAAGGCATCATTGGCGCAACAAAAGGCCAGACATACGGGGCTGCAACAACAAGAACAGCTATTATCGCGCTGTGCGCCCAGGTCTCTTTCATGCCTACGCTGATTCCTCCTATAGAACCCTTAATAGCAGCACTTGCACCATGAATCTTGATCATTGTTATTATTCCCACTGCTATCTGGAAGACAATAACATGCTTAATCAAAGGAATGGAATGCAGGAATCCAAAAGTGCTGTAGATAAAAGCTGCATTCATTGTAAAGAAAACAGCAATGACGGCATACACTAAAGCGTGCAGCATGTGTCCAAAACGATGTGTTGGAACTGTGACGTCTCTATGCAAAAGAATTGCTTCATAGATGCCTATGATCAAACCAATTAATATTGCAGGAAGTATAATGATTTCTGCCATAACTTATCACCTTTTTAGTTGATAAAGAGAAAAACAGGTCTTAATGTATATAAATTTTACTAAAAAAAGAGTATAAAAAAATAAAATTATTCGCCGCTTACATCATCACCAATTGTTGATGCAATATCTTCTAGGCCAGGGATTTCATCCTTGTATGTCCTAGCAGCAACTTTTGCTTCTTTTGCAAGAATCGGCTGTAGA
>JAHWHC010000045.1 GCA_019323555.1 Candidatus Woesearchaeota archaeon | reverse complement strand
TGGGCAGAGAGAGAGGAAATTTTCCTAACTTCGATAAAAGTGTTTATGCTAAAAAACACAAAAACATGCGAAATGCGACAGTCACGACTGTTGCGCCGACAGGAAGCATAAGCATATTTGCAGACGTGACATCAGGCATAGAGCCATTTTTTGCAATAACCTACGTCAGAGAGATACTGGACAATACACAAATGCTTGAAGTCAACAAATTATTTGAAGAAATTGCACGGCAGCGCGGGTTTTACACAAAAGACCTCTTTGCTAAAATCGCTAAAGAAGGAAGTGTGCAGAATGTGAAAGGTGTTCCTACAGATGTAAAAAAGATATTCAAGACTGCGCTGGAGATAAAACCAGAATGGCACGTAAAGATGCAGGCAGCATTCCAGAAATATACAGACAATGCGGTGAGCAAGACAGTAAATTTGCCTGAAGATGCAACACTTGATGATGTCCAGAAAGTTTACTTGCTTGCACACAAATTGAAATGCAAAGGAGTTACTGTGTATAGATATGGCTCTAAAAAAGAGCAGGTCTTGTATATCGGCAAAGAAAGCTTTAGAAAAGCAGATGAATACGCAGGATCCTGCCCGCACAGAACATGTGAATATTAAGATGGGAAAGATCTACTTATGGACTGGAAATGGCTGGGGAAAAACTACCTCTGCTATAGGGGCAGCTGTTAGAGCAGTTGGACATGGCTATAAAGTTGTAGTGATACAATTCATGAAAGGATGGGGAGACAAAGTAGGGGAATATAAAATCAGGAAGAAGATAAAAAATTATGAAATCTATCAATTCGGACGCAAAGGCTGGGTTGATCTGAAGAAGCCCACACAAAAAGATAAGGAACTTGCCCAAAAAGGACTAAAGTTTGCTTATGCTGTGCTTAAGAAAAAACCATTCATGCTAATACTTGATGAAATAAATCTAGCAGTGAAGATAGGGCTGCTTGACGAGAAAGAAGTTATCCAATTCTTGAATAAAATCCCTGCAAAAACAACTGTTTATCTGACAGGAAGGTATGCTACTCCAGGACTTAAGAAAAAAGCAAATTATGTCAATGAGATAAGAATGCTGAAAGGCCCTAAGAAACTAATTGGCGAGAAAGGAATAGATTACTGAATCTTCTTTTTCATTTCTCTAAGTTCTTCTTCTAACTCTTTTTTAGAGTGTGCTGATTTTTCAGGAGCAGATTCAATATCTTCAAAATCTTTTTGCAGTTCTGGCTCTTCTTCTGGAAAATCAAAATCTTCTTGTTGCATTAATAGAGAAATATCTGCATTGTATTTAAATTTTATGATAGAATTAGAATAAAAAATTAAAGATAGGTTCTTATTAACGAACCTTTGCCTTAAGCTTAAGTGCCTTGATTATGTCCTTGCATCTGTTTCTCAGAGTTGTTTCTGTAATGCCAGAAACTTCTGCAACTTCTCTCTGTGTTCTCTTCTCCTTAAGCATCAATCCTGCGATGTAAAGAGTAGATGCAGCAACACTAACTGGGCTCAAGCCAGATGTCAATCCTTTCTTCTTCAGTTGATCTGCAAGTGTAACTGCCTTTGTCTGAACCTTAGGAGTAAGTTTCAGGGCACTTGCGAACCTTGCTGTGTAGTCAATAGGATTAATCGGTATAATCTTGATGTTAAGCTCTCTCAACAGCATCTTATACGTCTTTGCTATAATCTTAACATCTGTTCCAGTCAATTCACTGAATTCCTTCAGAGATCTTGCAATGTCATTGACTCTGCAAGCAATGTACAGAGAACCAATAACGATGTTCTCAATGCTTCTCTTCAGAGTAAGATTCTTTTCAGCTGCTTTTCTATAGATTTCAGCTGCTTCTTTCTCAACCCTGTTAGGAATGTTCAATTGATTAGATATCAACTTAAGATTTGTCAAAGCATGCTTAAGATTCTGCTCAAAACTAGAGCTGGTCCATGCGTTCTTCTTTTTAATCCTGCCAATCATGGCTTTTGTCTTGGTGTTAAGCTTAGCTAAATCAGACCTGTTGCCAATGCTTGTAGCTAGGTTATCTGCAACTCTTGGGTCAAAAGGTGCACCAGACCTGCTGTTTCTCTCAACACCTTCCATATCAAAAGATCTAGTCTCATCTGTAAAATCAACCATAGCATCTTCTATAACGAAATTACAATTTCTGCAGATGACTTCTCCGTTCTTCTTATTTGTAAGAAACTTATTGCATCCGCAGTCCGGACAATGCTCTGTCATTATCATTTTGTCTTTGCCTCCTCTCACTATCTCACGAATCTAACTCTTTTTACCCCTTCCAACAGCTTTAAATGTGTTACTCATATATAAACCTTTCGGTTTGTTGTTACTTTCAAGTGGTTATTTGGCATATTGAAAATAAATAGCAGAAGGTCTGAAATAGCTGAATTTGGGTGTTTAAGAAGGTCTAATGCGGGGTGATATAATACACTAAACCTGCCAGACCCATCGCAGCCGTGAATACGCCTGCTGCCAATGCTTTTTTCAGGCTTGGCCTTGCTTTTTGCACTTTTTTAGGAACGCGGCTAGAGGGCTTGTAGCCGGTTAGATCTCTAAACAAGTCCACAGAATATCCCATTATTCCGCCAGATGCACATGCTACTGCTGCAGCACAGAGAGTACCTATTGCAATTTCCTTGAAATCTTTTGCACCTGCTGCAATGTAAATTGGCGGATTTACTACAACAGTTGCAGCGCCAATGTATACCATATCATGAATTTGTTGATAACGCTCTTTGGTTTCATCAGTGATGCTACACAATTTCTTAGAAATGTCGCGCCCATATCCGAGTGCTCCCCCAATTCCAGCTAAATAAAGCCCTCCGACAATTAGGCGTGATTTGAGAGAGACTTCATCAGCCATACCTGCCAGCACATTCTCCAGAAAAGCACCACAGGGAGTTGAAACTGCAAAAAGTGCTGCAGAATCTGTTACGTGCTGCCTCGTTTTATTAACTAAATCTTGAAGTCCCATACAAAGAAGTAGTTAATTTTTGTATAAGAAGTTTTGTTTATTACTATTATTACCTAGCAGCGTCTGCCTGCCTTTCTGTCTCGTTTTTCTTAGAAATAGCCAATGATTTTGGATCTAATTTGTAAGCAGCAAGTATCTCATCTGCAAGAGCAGACTCAATAGATTTCTTCTTATTGAAAGACTTGTCATAAGAACCCTGTACAAAGAATCTCAAGGCAATATCAATCCTTCTCTGAGGAGCGCACTCAACTGCCTTAGGGTATCTTGCTCCGCCATATTCAATTGTGACAATCTCCTCGCGAGGAGCTGCATTAACCAGAGCCTGAACAAATACCTTTATAGGATTTTCTTTAGTCTTCTGCTCAACAATATTCAGGGCTTTCTCAACAACAGTGTAAGCATTAGCAGTCTTTCCAGTGCAGTGGCCAGAACTTCTCAAATGCTTCTTGCTCTTGTGCCCTGGAACAAATAATTTGTTCATCAATCTTTCGACGATAAAAACCTTGCTCTTGTGAAACCTTCTGCCAGCATATCTAGCACCTGTCTTAGGAACAATCCTAGGTGCAAGGCAGATATATCTAACCAAGCCTTCATCAGCAACGCCGATGCCGGCTGTGCTCCACTTATCAAAAGCAAGTACTTCAGTCATTTTCTAGCTTTCTCCAATTTACCGCTCAATAAATCCTTAAGACTCTGATCATTAACCTTGATAACCTGCCACCTTACACCAGGCAGGTCTCCTTTAGCTCTACCTTTGTTGCCGCCGATGCACTCAACAATAACCTCGTCGTGCTCATCAACAAGCTTAAGAGCGCCGTCACCTGGCAAGAATGCAGTAATCTGCCTGCCATTCTTTATCAACTGAACCCTGGCGCACTTTCTCATAGCAGAGTTTGGCTGCTTTGCCTCAACCTGCCTCTTCTCAAGAACAATACCTCTTGCCTGGCTAGAGCCTTCAAGAGGGTCTGCTTTCTGTTTAAGATCAAATAATTTGCGAACATATTCCTTGCTAAGCATTCTAGAGTGATATCTACGTTTTTTCAAGGCACTTCCTGTGTTCAGTCCATTGCTTTTGTTTCCCATTTTAAATAACCTTTAATTCCTTGACAGGAAAATAACGCTTGACAACATCCTCATATGCCCTTAAATGAGAGGCATTACGACCGATAAGCATACCTCTTGTCTTAAGGTCAACAGGAGTCAGGGTATAGGTTCCCTCGTCTTCAGTTATCTCCTTTACTTGTAGAGGATGTACCAGGTTCTTTATAAAGTTTACTGGTTCTGGGCTAAATTCCACGATTTTAACCTTTTTATTAAGCACCTTCTCAAGTTTCCTGACATTTGCTCCTTTTGAACCCACTGCCTTGCCGATCTCATTCGGGTGGACAATGAATAAAACCATGTTTTCCTTGATTACGCAGTCTTTTAGCTTGGCTCTTGTTATGCTCTCAAAAAGAGACATGAACTTCATGGCACTCATATCATAAACAATTTTAGCACTCACTTTAAGACTCCAAGAACAGAAATTGAATACGGTTTTTTACAGACAACACCCAACTCAGAACTTGGACGCCGCAATTCTTTAACTTTAACCTTGCTTAACTTGCTGTAGTGCAATACATCCTCTTTTGTTGAGTCTGCGCAATTTGCAGATACATATACCTGCTTAAGCTTGCCAAGCCTCAAAAGTTTCAAGGTCCTTTCAGTACCTATAACTAACTTATTTTCTGCAAGCAGGCCTCTTATTTCCACTGCTGTTTTATCAACACTTCTCTTTGCCATAATCTCACTTCAATTTATTTTTCTTAATTTTTGTAATTAATCCAGGAAGCCCAGTACCAACTGGAACAGGCTGGTTAAGCATGACGTTCTCAACAACAGAATTTAACTTGTCAACCTCTCCTGCAAGTGCGGCATTAATGACGTGCTTTATAGGAGTCTCAAAGCTCGCCCTTGCAAGAACAGAAGCTTTCTCACTGACGACGCCGTATCTTGTGATGCCTTTGATAGCTCCTGAAACACACATGGTGTCTGCAACAAGCATGATATGCCTTATGTCAACATTAAGACCCTGCGCCTCGATAACCTTGAAAACCTCTTCAATAATTGCCTGTCTTGCAGCCTCAATACCAAAAGTTCCTGCAACCTCATAAATATCATTGCTGACAGTCCTTGTAGGATCAACAAATTCCATATCCAGGATCTTTTTCAGGTTGCTTCCTGCTGTAATTATGATGAACTCATCTTTTCTCTTGACAGGCAGGACCTGTGTCACGCCCTTGATTCCGCAGACATAAACATCTCTTGCAGTCTCTTTTAATTTGTAAAGATCATTAAGGCCTTTCTCTTCCTTGCCTTTAAGCTTGAGAACAATATTTCCGTCCTTATTTTCCTTGACAGACGCTTCTTTAGACATGGTCTTTGCTTTTGAGACTGCCTGAACCAATTTGGCAGGAGTCAAACCAAGCAGAGCCATTTTCTCTGCATTAAGTTTTGCTTCAATCTTTAAATCAACAATATCAATGACAAATTCAGTAACCAACTCCCCAAGAGTTGTCTCTTTAACCAAAAGCGCACATTTCCTGATATCTTTTCCTTTGTTGAACGGCGGCTTAAGGAAAATCTCCATCATAGGGGTTGCAAGAGTTTTTCTTCCATCAAGAATCTCAATAATCCTCGGCAGACCCATGGTGACGTTCATCTCAGCAACACCTGCAAAGTGGAATGTATCCAAGGTCATCTGAGTTCCCGGCTCGCCAATACTCTCAGCACTAATCAAACCAACTGCCTCGCCAGGAGCAATCATCGCAAGATGATACTCTTCCAGAGCCAGTTCAGCCACTTTCTTGATCTTAGAGGCAGGACACTTTTCCTCAATCTCATCTAAGATGGACTTAGGCAGCTTTCCGACATATGGTTTTAGTGCTTCATGCATTTTTTTACACCGAATCAATTATTTTTTGAACATCAATCTTACCATTCTCTGAGCGTGAGACATCAATACTGTCCTCACCATACTCAAATTGGATAATCCTGTAATTAGCGTCACGCACAGAATGATCATACTCTACTCTCAAATCCTGCATAGCGTTAGCAAGCCTCCTGTACAGATAACCAGACTTAGGGGTTCTCAAAGCAGTATCCATCAGGCTGTCTCTTCCTACAATTGCGTGAAAGAAAAACTCCTTAGGATTCAAACCATGCTTGAAACCATGCCTTACAAAACCTCTTGCCTCTGGGCTCAAGTCCCCTTTCTTGAAACAAGAAAGCGTCCTTCCAGAGTAACCTTTCCTTATCCTGCTTCCATGCAGGGCCTGCTGGCC
>JAHWHC010000044.1 GCA_019323555.1 Candidatus Woesearchaeota archaeon | reverse complement strand
TCTGTCCTTGGAAGAGATATAATCGCTTCCTCCATTTCAATAGGGTCTGCTGCAAAAATCTCTGTAGTCAATATTGAAGCCTTGATCCATCTGAAGAGCGCCTTAATCTTTTCAACACGCACGCCTTTGATCAGCACAGAAGAATCACCATTCACAATCAAGACATTAACCAAATCATCATCCCTATCAATGACCTTGTACCAAGAGGTCTGGTTACCTTCTTTTTTCTTGGCTTTCTTGATCTGCTTTCCTTCAAGCCAGACCTTAGGAATCTTCTTGCCAAACTTGAACTTCTCAGAAGTGTCTCCAACATGCAGTTCAAACTCAGGAACAATGCCATCATCCAAGACTACTGTCAGGTTAACGCTCTCAAATGATACAGAAGAGTTTGCACTTAAGGTGTAATTGACGTCGCCTTCAACATAAACTTTCTCAGACTCATTAGAATCATGATAGAATATTATCTCAACTGTTTCATTATCTTTCTCTATGCTCTTGAAGTAAACCTCAAACTCAGGCTCATCCTCAATCTTCTCACCATACTTCTTTGAGTTGAATGTGATATCATCTTCTTCAGAAACATTCTTTGGTGCTACAGCCTCTTCTTCTGGTGCTTCTTGCTCAGGTTCTTCGCCTTCTCCAAGAACCGTGACTAAGAATGCATGCTCTTCTAGTACATCACCAATAGAGCTCACTGTGATTGTCTCTTTTCCAACAAAGCCAGGATAAGGCGCAATAGTCATCAAATCAGATTCGATGTCAACAATCAAATCAATATCACCAGTAGCAACATACGGGCCAGGAGTCTCAAAGTAACTGCTTAAATTAACATGCAGCTTTTGTTTTTCAGTTACAAACAACTTGTTGCTTGGAATAACATCTTCTGGCTCTTGTTCAGGCTCTGGCTCTGGAGGAGGAATATAGATCGGCTCTTCTTTTTCCTCATACTCCTCTTTTATTTTTTCTAAAATAGGATTTTTCTTGCCAACAACCTCAACCCTGAAAACCATCTCCTGAATCTCTTGATCAGCAACAAAGACCTTCAATATCCTTTCACCTGTGAAGTCCTTGTCAGGAGTCATTATGAGCAGCGTTCCTTTTATCTGCACATCAATATTGCTTGGACTTGTAGCAAGATACGTTCTCTCAACACCAGGCACATAAGTAGACAGGTTAATTGCAGTAACCTTGTTCTTCTCAATAGTCACTAAATTTTCCTGCCCTGCTGTTGCAAAACCAGTCAACTGGCTTAACTGAGGCAAGAAAATAACACTGGCAAGCAGAGCTATGACTATCAAAATGAACACGAACTCTATCTTGCCCTGCGCTTTCTTCAAGTTATTACCTCTTTGAGTGTAAAGAGGCCAGGAAAACCGCTTCTGCTGTGAGCTGTTACACGCCCTGTGGAGGGGAGTGTAGAATCAGCAAAAGCGTTTAACCCCCCGGCCCCATAAAATAAAAGATAAATATGACTAGTGAAAATATGATTACAGAAAAGAATATTAGCTAGAATAGTAGTATATAGCTTCCCCCATTTAGTACTTAAAATAATATCCACCCCTCTTTATAACAAATGTAACAGCTCAGTATATATACAACAACAACTCATTTATAAATTTTTCGGTAATTTAGAACTCAAATAGCGGTCACAGTTATTGTCTTGTTCACAGTGAATTCCTGTGTGTTGCCTGAGACCCATGTTCCGATAACTTCACAAGCAATCTGCTCACATGTTGCATCTGGCGTGATTGAGCCAAATGGCATGTTTGTCAAGTTATATCCCGGAGCAGCCAAAGCTGTCAAATTGATCCACACAGCATTACCGATAACTTGCGCATACGCACCATAACCCACAGGCACATTAGCAGTAAAACAATTACCATTACTATCAGTCCAATTAGACAACCTAGTACAATTACCATTAATCTGCCAAGTATCATAAAAAGACCTGCACACCAAATGCAAACTAGACAGATTAATCGCCCTGTCAGCAACCAAAGAAATAGTCAAATTATAATTCTGGAACATACCCCAAATCTTCTCAACCTCAGCCTGACACCAACCATTACCAACAGCAGCAGGATCATTCGCACCATCAAAAGAACAACCAACACAAGTACCATTAGTAGAATCAAAAGTACCATTAAAACTCTGAAAATCCAACTGAAAATTCAAAATATTAACATCCGGATTATACGTAGCAATCACAACCTGCTTATCAGTCGTAAAACGAGTAGTACCATTAGGATTAACAGCAAATAAAGTCAAGCTTGTGTTAAAGAAGTCAAGGAATACAGAATGATTATCAATACTTGGCCCTGCTGCAACCCACTCCATGAAATCCCCTGCATGACCTCCAGAGCTATTTGCACGAATAATCGCAGCATCTGTTACTGAAAAATTGCCAACCTCAAAAGCACTCACTACACTGCTTCCCTCTAGAACCATAAACCTGGAACCGTTTATTATTTTTGTGCCGTAGACTGTTGGGTTTTCACTCACCAGCACTGGCAGAACACCTGTGCTTGAAGTGCCTGTTGCATAAAAGGATTTTGTTGGATTTCCTTGTGAATCTACTATATGCACAACACTCTTGCCTGGCTGATCAGTCTCGTACCCAAGATAACACTGCTTTCCTGGAATACAGGTTATTGCTGGTTCAGCACTAGCAGCCAGGTTGTCGCTTGTGATTTTCTTGTATTCTGTAAAAGTAATGCCTGAATTAAAGCCAACATCTGCCTTTAGAATAGCAGCAGCAGTAGGAGAATTTGTTCTTTTTATGGCGCCTAGATACTCTTCATTTGTAGCAGGAGCAATAATCTGAATAGGTAATGACCTTAATGATGCTAAGAAAGAAAGCTCATTTTGGCCAGGCGGGGCGCTAGCAAGAGTCGGAGGAACTTTAAGCACGCCATCACCATAAAGCAGCATAAAAAAAGTCACAACTCCGAGGACAGGACCACTAATGGTTCCAGCTGACAAGACCGTACCAAAAGTATTTCCGCCTTCTGTCGTAGGAGGATGATTTGTTGGCGCAATATCTCCAACCTTACACCTATCATTTGGGCCAAGATCCGGCATTATGCCCGTTAGCCTGTTTTCAAGAAAACCCGAAGGGCCTGCAAGGTCTGTAGCACCAAAGACACACTTGGAGGATGCAAGGTCTAAATCTTTGTCTATTGTGACTACCCAGGACAAGTATTCATGATATCGGTCTTCAGCTATCTGTATCTCCGCAGATTTGCTCACTGTCAAGCCGGTATTGATGCATTCAATAGCCACCGTATCTACACCCAAGGGATCAAGACGCCCTATACAAACTCCTGCAGTATTTCCTGGTGTCTTTGTTGTAAATCCGTAATACTCTGGATGGTCTTCTTGATTTTTTGCAATGTAAGACGCCAGCCCGATTCCTATTCCTGCTTCGGCAGCTTCTGTTGCTTTTTGACGATATGCACCAATTCCACTTTCAACTTGCGCCCGTATTGCAAACAACAATAATGCAGTCATAGATGCATAAGATGCTATAATTATCCCCAGCGCCGGAGAACCAGTTGAAATAGAGACAGAAGTTATGTTTGTTACATTGGTTGCATTAAACCTTTTATTAAGATACTCAGTAGTGGCTATGTCACAAACCACACTATTTGTCGCATTGCAAACAGTAATATTAGTCGAACTCGAATTAAAGCAAGTAATGTTTGTGGAATTACCGCAGATTACACTAAAATTAACAGTTGTTGTGTTTATCGTGCTTACATTAAAACTTATTAACTGTGTTGTTGGCACTGCAGTTGTTATTGGAATTGGGCTGCAGCCAGTGAGACCGCAGGCAGGATCTCCTGCAAAAACAGTGTACGCAAACACAGGGATTAGTAAAAGGCAAATAAACAACAGTATTTTTTTATTCATAACTTCACCTTTTTTAATTAAAAACACAAACACTGCAAGAAAATCACTGTATTTCACAAATATGCACATATATTTTGTATTATTTTATAAAAAGGTTTCTATAAAAATAACTGTGACAAAAAAATCATAATCTTTAAATAACAGAAAGATTTTGAAATGCCATAATGACATCAAAAGAAGCACTAGAAGAAGTCGTAGAGAAAAGAGTCAAACCAATGGTTGACAAGGCCATGCACAAATGGCTTGGAGTGACTGTATCTGAAATCAAGGCAGACATATCAGACAGGATAAAAAGGTCGCCTTTACTTGAGTATGAAATCAGCACAAAGACACCTTTCAAAAAAGCAAAGAAATTATTCAAAAAATTATACTTATCTAAATTACTGCAGGCTTTTTCAGGCAACATAACAGATGTTGCAAAAGCAGCTGGCCTAGACAGAAGAAGCATTCACAGGCTCATGGAGGAATTAGACCTTTATCCAGAGGAATTCAGGGGAACAATAGCAAAAACAGAGTATGTGAAGCAAGAGGCGGTAAAGAGCATCATCCAATCCAGTGCAGAATCATACAAGAGCTCTCTAAGCCCGACAAAATTCAAAGATTTCTATGAACATGTTCCTGAACTCTCAAGAGACATTGTAAAAGAGCTTCCAGCAACACCGCTCACACTAAAACAAGCTGAAAAAGAGTTTGAGAAAGAGTATCTGCGGAAGGCTCTTGAGGAAAATGCGGGAAATATCTCAAAAACAGCAAAGAAAATAGGAATAAGATTTGAGACGCTTCACAGAAAACTAAAAGCTTTAAAACTGATATAGATTCTTTCTAAAAAATGAAGATAATATCTGACTTGCACATACACAGCAGATACTCTAGAGCATGTTCTAAACAACTCAATATTGAAAATCTTGAGAAATATGCCAAAATAAAAGGACTGGGATTACTAGGAACAGGAGATTTCCAGCATCCTGAATGGCAAAAAGAACTCAAGAAAGAGCTGACAGATGACGGAACAGGGATTGCAAAGACAAAAACAGGATTTCCTTTTGTTTATTCAACTGAAGTCTCTTTGATGTATACAGACGGCAGGGGGCGAAGAGTGCACTTAGTTGCACTTGCTCCTAACATGGAAATAGTTTCACAGATTACTGAGACATTAGGTAAAAGAGGAAGATTGGATTATGACGGAAGACCAATATTCAAGATACCTTGCCCTGAATTTGTTGAGATGATGCGCGGGATTAGTGAAGATATTGAAGTGATTCCAGCACACATCTGGACACCCTGGTTTGGATTATTTGGGTCAATGAGTGGTTTTGATTCTATGATTGAAGCATTCAAAGACCAAGCAAAACACATTCACGCAATTGAGACTGGATTGAGCAGTGATCCGCCAATGAATTGGAGATTGTCACAATTAGAGAACAGGCAGATATTAAGTTTTAGTGATTCACATTCTTTCTGGCCCTGGAGAATTGGTCGGGAGGCAACGACACTTGATTTGAAGAAGTTGAGTTATGCGGATTTACTCAAAGCAATAAGAACCGGGGAAGGAGTTGTTGATACTTTAGAGTTTTTTCCTGAAGAAGGAAAATATCATTATGACGGGCATAGAAACTGCAATGTTTGTTTAAGTCCTGCAGAAGCAAAGAAATTGAACAATATCTGCCCTGTCTGTAAAAAACCGCTTACTATAGGGGTAGTTCATAGAGTTGATGAACTGGCTGACAAGCCAGAAGGATATAAGCCTGCAACTGCAAAACCATTTAAACATTT
>JAHWHC010000043.1 GCA_019323555.1 Candidatus Woesearchaeota archaeon | reverse complement strand
TGATGGATGATTATAACGTGACTTACAGGAGATTGATTTCTGGAAAGTATAAGGATATCATGTCTCCTTACAAAGAGATGAGCCTGGAAGAGCAGAAAAAGGTTCAGGAAAGGCTGGATAGGCTGCATGAGATCTTCATTAATGCTGTTGCCCAAAACAGGGGCTTGGATGTTGCGCATGTATACAAGATTGCAGATGGCTATATTTATTTTGGTGACGAGGCCAAAGAGTTGGGCTTGATTGATTTCATCGGCACTACAGAAGATGCTAAAAAACATATTGGCAAGGAATTGAATATTACTGTAGAATTTAGGAAGTATTCTGAGAAAAAAGGTTTTTTCGACATGTTCACAGGAGTGATGTATGACGCTTCTTATAGAGTTGGCCAGGGTATTGGCTCTATGTGGTTGACCAGCACAGAAGATTCTGGTCCAGAATTATTGATTTGATTCTATTATGAAAACTTTGTCATTAGGTCTTGCTGTGAACTTAAGTTTTATTCCTACATCTCTTTTTTCAGCTTCTTTTACAGGCTCATGCTCTATTTCCATTGATTCTATTACCTGCTCTTGTACGCCTGTTGTAGGGCCCTGGATCATTATTTTGTCTCCCACACTTATCTTGCCTGCCTCTGCTTTTATCTCTGCCACAGACGGTTGTTTGTAGAATTTCTTGACATATCCTATGTATACTTTTTTTGTGGTTGCTTTTGAGCCGTATTTGTCTGTGAAATCATCTGCAGTTGGCAGTCCTAAGTAGAATCCGCTTGAAAAACCTCTGTTGTATACTGTTTTTAGTTTTTCAACAAGTCTTTCTGCTAATTCCTTGTTGAATTCTCCTTTTTCATAAGCATCTATTGCTTCTCTGTATGCTGAGACAACTGTTTTGACATATTCTGGTGAACGTACGCGGCCTTCTATTTTGAAACAATCTATTCCTGCCTCAATTAATTTGTCTATGAATGGCAAGGCGCATAAGTCTTTTGGCGACAGCACATAATTTTCTCCTAGAACTAATTCTCTGTCTTCTTCATCAATGATCTTGTATTCGCGCCGGCAAGGTTGCAGGCAGTCCCCTCTATTTGCGCTTCTGTTGAACATGTGCTGGCTCATGAAGCATCTTCCTGATACTGAAACACACATTGCTCCATGTATGAATGTCTCTGTCTCTATTCCTGAGTTTTTCTTGATTGCTTTAACATCCTCTAGTTTGCATTCTCTTGCAAGAACTATTCTCTCTGCACCCAGTTCTTTATAGAATTTTGCAGCTTCTGTATTTGCAACGCTTGCCTGCGTTGAAATATGAAATGGCATTCCCTGTCTTTTGCATTCTTGTATCACAGCCATGTCCCAGCAGATGATGTAATCTACTTTTGCTGCTTTTGCACCTTCAATGACTTTTTTTACATCTTCTAGTTCATGATCATAAACTATTGTATTGACTGTCAAGAAAACTTTGACTTTATTGTCATGGCACTGCTTCACTATCTCTGGCAGTTCCTCCATTGTAAAGTTTTTGCCAGTAGCTCTCATATTCAGCTTCTGCAATCCAAAATAAACACAGTCTGCTCCTGCATCTATCGCAGCTTTTAGCATTACTCTATCTGATACTGGTGCTAGTAGTTCTACCATAAAAGAAAGAAAAATCTCAAGCACTTTAAAAAGCTGTTTATTATACTCAACATTTAAATATCAAATACGCTCTTTAAATGACAATGAGCAGTTTAATAAAAAAAATTAAAGCACTTGAGTGGAAAAAAATATTGTTTTTCTCAGTACTTGCAATTCTAATTCAGGATGTATTGATTGAACGCTTGATTCCTTTATTTTTCATGGGCAGCACAATTGATTATAATTATGTGGCTTTCATGAAAACAATGCAGTTCCTGATTTATATCAGTCTTTGTTTTTACTTATGCAGGAATGTTGATGAAAATAAGTTCTTGCATTCGATTGCATTCTTAATAACAGCCAGCGTATTGTCTTCTGGTATACTTTTGATAATTCAATCAATTCGCACGTTGGATTTACCAACCACCATACTGATTTCCTTATTCAATCTATTGATGCTATTTTACTTATTAATACCTGTTCTAGTGGGTTATTTCAGCCAGAGAGTTTATACACGCATATTTCCAGAAAAGTCTCCTTTTTTTATGAAATTAATTTTTCCAGTATCTGTCTTTATAGGTGTGATAACTTTAATACCTTATTTAATTGAACCAGAATTAGGAATCATATATTCTTCACTCAACGGCGCGCCAGCATTTTTAGTGATTCCTGTAACGCTGTTGTCTATGAAATTTTCTTTTTTTGCAATACTTGGTTTATACCAATCTCCAATATCTTTCCTATGGATAGTCATAATCTATTATACTCTATTCTTCTTTATTGCAGGACTTTTTTATCTTAGATTCAAGAAAACAAGGCATTTCAGATGGACTGCCTTGATTGCACTGATGATTTTATTGCATCTTTTTTCAGCAGCATTAATGTTCTTTATGATTACGATGAGCGGGGGCTGATTTATTTTCAATATCCTTCTGCTCAACGCACACACTCATACCCTTTTACTCTGTTTTTAGAAAAAACAATCTGCCACAGTTGAGTGCTTCTTGCCCTGAATGATCCTGCGCAAGCCAAAAGATAATATTTCCACATTCTGTAGAATCTTTTGTCATAATTTAGTTTATGCCAGTTCTTGACAAAGTTATTATGCCATGCCATTAGTGTCTTGTCATAGTTTGGTCCAAAGCTGTGCCAGTCTTCGAGCATAAATATTCCTTCAGATGCTTTAGTAATCTGTTTTGCAGAAGGAAGCATTGAGTTTGGGAAGATATATTTGCTGATCCATGGGTCTACTGTGGTTGAGGCTGTGTTTCTCCCTATTGTGTGCAACAAAAATAATCCATCTGGTTTCAGGCATCTGTTAACTACTTTCATATATGTTCTGTAGTTCTTATACCCTACGTGTTCAAACATTCCTACAGAGACAATTCTGTCAAATGTTTCATTCACTTTTCTGTAATCCTGCAACCGGATCTCAACAGGAAGCCCTCTGCACATCTTTCGTGCTAGTTTTACCTGTTCTTTAGATACAGTAACTCCCACTACTTTTACTTTGTACTTCTCTGCAGCAAATTTTGCAAGGCTTCCCCACCCGCATCCAATGTCTAGGATCTTCATTCCTTTTTTTAGCTCTAATTTTTTGCAGATCAGGTCTAGTTTTGCTTCTTGTGCCTTGTCCAGAGTTTTTGCTCGCTCCCAATATCCGCAGCTGTATACCATTCTTTTGTCTAGCATGTGTTTATACAGGTCATTTCCAAGATCATAGTGTCTTCTTCCAACCACATATGCTCTTGATTTGCTCTGCAGGTTCAGTATTTTTGCTTTAAGCACACTAAATACCTGTTTCCAATCTTTAACTTTGGTATCTAGTTTGCTTTTCAGGAGTCTATAGAAGAATTGGTCAAGTGCTCTGCAGTCCCACCAACCATCCATGTAAGATTCTCCTAAAGCAAGAGAACCGCCTCCTAAGACTCTTGTATAGAATTTTGGATTATGGACCTGAATATCCCACGGTCTATTGCCATTAAGTGTTATATCTGCAAGCGCAAGATATTCTTTAACAGTTTGTTTTGCAGTCATCTAATATATTATATAAGCAGTGATTGTTTTTAAAGTTGAGTATATTATTACTATGGCAAAATTTAAATAATTGCTGCATGTACTCAAAAATATGAGATTGGTCACAATCATTATTTCGCTGTTATTTCTTGTAGGCTGCACAATGCCTGAGATTGAGTCAAGCTATAGCAAAAGTGCGTGCTATGATACTGCTAAGCAAAGCATAACCACTGAGTTTAAGCAGGATATATCAAAATTGAATTTTGAAAGAATTCGGTGCGAATCTGTGGGGCGAAGATCGCGGTTTGAGGCAGAGGGAACAACAGAGGGAAAACAGTTTTACATCTTGCGAGATGCTCAAGGAGGCAGTCCTGGCGGCGGTGGCTGGCTAGCCAGATGCATGGTTGTAGAAGGTAAAAAAATAATTTCATACTCCAGACAAGAAGGACACGCATATACAGACCCACCATACCAGCCAACGATTTCTAATGAGACTAGGTGTGTGTGGGAATAGTTATTTCTCTATCCCATCCCAGCTTCCGTGCAGATGCTTTGGAACTACAGATGTATCTGCATATATTTTGAATCCTGCATTGATTGCATCCAAGGAAAACATCATGTCATCAAAGCCTTCTTCATACCTGAATTCTATTTTCTCCAGAACATCTCTGTGTATCAGCACACAACTAAAAGAGCAGGCTTTCAACTCAACTAATTGTGCTTTCTCAAGATCTTGTTTTGGCAAATACCACAGTCCTGTTGGGTCTACTGGGTGTTCTACATATGCCATTGGCATTAGTTCTATTTTACTGCCAACTGGAAGATTATTATAAACTATTCCAGATACTATTTTTTTCTGGTGGCAAAGCAAATTCTGTATCACATCTTGTTCTGGAATCACGTCTTGCTCTAAGCTTAAGAAATAATCATAGCCATTCTCTAAAGCATACGCTCTTATCTTGTTTCTGCTTTGTTTTATTCTCTCTCTTGCACTGTCATGCCATTCATTTCGGATAACCTTGAATCCTAACGCCTCTATCATATTAGCGTATCCGCTTTCTTTGGAATTATCCACAATCAGAACATCGAAATTATCATAAGTCAGCTTTTTCAAAGCCTCTGCATACTCTTTAAGGCAATATTTTTTTCCCTCCCATGTTGGGCACCCTACTAATACTTTTGGATTCATATGTTAAGTTTTATTTCGTCTCCTATTTGAATGTTGTGTTTTTCTGCAAATCCTGCATTTACTTCCAGCACATATTTTGATTCTGCTTGCGGAGTGTAGCTTTTGCAGGGATCTTTTTCACAAGGCACTGCAGTCATTATGTCAACTATTTTATTGTTGGAATCAATAAATATCATATCTAAAGAAATAAGGGTATTCTTCATCCAGAATCCCAGTATGCTTTCTTTCTCAAACACAAAGAGCATTCCATCATTCTCTCCTAAGGATTCTCTATGCATCAGGCCTTTAGCTCTTTCTGAAGGTGTTGCTGCCAATTCTAAATTAACTTTAGCATCTCCCAGTTCAGCAGTTGGACCAGAAGTGCATGCAATAAGTAAAAGTAACAACAATATTGAAATTATTTTCTTCATGGCAGTTCACTGATATTAATTATATTAGGCTTTTCATCTGCAATGCGCGGGCATGCTGTGTTAACCCAAGTTTCAATAAATGGAAAATTCTCCAAATCAGAAGGATTTAGTGTATCAAATGCAAATAAATAATACTCTTTGTCTTTTTTCTTGGCTAATTCAAGTGCTTTATCCATTCTGTTCTGCCCGTGTTTCACAGAAACTAATATCCCTATTTTGCTTGAAGATAAAAACCTTGCAAGCGCAGCTTTTCTTCTTTTCCTGTATTTATCCACATCTTCATCCTTAACAACAGACAGTTTTTGTGTTAAAGGATTCCACTTAAACACTTTTTTCTCAGTTTCAAGAGCTATTGCTATTGGATGAAACTCTCCAGAGCCAACAAAAAGAAATGCATCAACTTTGTCAGCAATCTGTTTTGCAGAATCAACATTGCACCCTAATACCTGTCCTCCTTTAACAGCTTCTTTTAATTGTGATATGACTTCATCTAGTTTGTACAGATGCTGTATTGTGGTAACTACGCCTAATTTTGCAGGCAGTGCATTTAGTGCTGCTTCAGATAATTTAACTTCTGCTGTTGATTTTGCATGTATGTGCATTACTTTCATAATGAAAATAAAACAATAGAAGATATAAAAAGCTATCTAGAATTTTCTTGTTCAAGTCTTCTGATTGTTGCCTGCACCTGGCCCAAGTAACTTACTGTTTCCAGGCCAGTATGTTCTTTTATTAGCTTCAGCTGGCGTTCTATCTCTCTTGCTTCTGCAGCAGTTCTGCAGTGCGTTATTTCATGCAGAACAATATCTGTCAATACATCTTGTGCATCCAGAGTTGATAATGGCAGTAATGTTACTCTACCGCCCTCTAATTTACTGCTTGGCTGCATTCTATACTCTACTTCTCTTGGATTGTATGTCATTTTGTCCTCACTCACCTCGGATTTTTGAAATTTCGGTGGTGTTATTTAAAGCTTATGGTTATAGAAAAATCCCTGCCTAAATAAAAGTGCTCCAGAGCTGGTATATTATTCCAAATGAGAAAAGTAGTATCAAAAGCGCAGTTACTGTCCTGCTTATTGTTACAGTGTATTCTGGTTTTCTCTCCCCTTTTTTCTTTGCTTTCCAGTATGCAAGCATTATCAATATTCCATCTATTCCTCCTGCAACTGCTCCTGCAAAGGCGATTACTGCTATGAAGCTTGTCAGGCCTAATAACGCGATAAATAGGGGCGGCACTACTGTTAGTAAGAACGCTAGATGCTTGTTAAAATTACAATCATATACATACATCTCTTTTAGTGCTAACCCTAGCCCCAAGAAGGATGTTAGCATTGCAAATGCTGCGAATATGTTTGCAACAAAAGCAAGATGCGGTTCTGAGAATATGCTTAAGGCAACTGTTGCTATTCTTTCATTTGGCCCAAGCGTATTAAAATTGTTTAGCCCGACTATTCCTAGTACAATCAATGCAAAGATGAAGTAAAGTATTATAGGTATTACACTCCCTATGATTATTGCTTTTTTTAGTTTGTGCTTGTCTTTTGCAAGCTCAACTCTTAGTTCTGGTATTGCTGCTGTTCCCACAAAGGCAAACAATATCACGCCGTATGGCAGGAAAAAGTTTTTCAGGTGTACTCCTGTAAGATACGCAGGATTTATTTTGTCATATGCAAACGCGCCTATCAAGAATATGGTTATCACCATTAGTGCTGTTATTGCCAGTTCAGATCTTCCTGTAGCTTTTATTCCATGGTAAAGGATTGCTGAAGCAATCAAGAAAAATGCAAAAGAGTATATCCAAGGGCTTCCTCCGATTATTGTGTTAAATATCTCTCCTTCCCCCAGGATATAAGCCGTGAGTGCCCCATAGATTCCTACTGTCATGGAGATTATCATGAAGTATTTTCCTGGCTTTCCCAGGTATTTCTCCATGTAACCAGACAATTGGTGTGTGCCTTTTGTTCTGAGCGAGATCTCGCCTATGCAAAGGTGCAGTATCAGGATTGTTAATCCAAGCACCAATAAATGTATCATTCCTATCAAAAGCCCGCTCTGTGCAATCGCATAAGGTATTCCCAGCACCCCTGCTCCTACTATTGTGCCCATTAGGGTGGCTGATGCTACCCAGAGATTGTGTTTCTTGAAGAATCCTTTGTATTCTTTTCTCGTTCTTCCTCTTTTAAACATATTTCTGAATTACTAAAGAAGTTGCTTATTAACTTTTTGTTTTTAATAACTTAAGTATCTCAACAGCTTTCTTTGGATTCCCTCTTCCTACTGGAAAATAACAGGGAATCACTTTGTATGTTTTAGAACCAATCTTTAAATCATAAGTTTTCAGTTTTTTCTTCTTCATGACTTCTTTGTAATACTCGCTTAATTTTATCTTATGCCCAGTCAAGTGTTCAAATGGTATCAGGCCCATTGTGATTATGTATTTCGGCTTTACAATCTCTATCTCTTTCTTAAGAAGCGGAAGGTATGCTTTAATCTTAGCTGCGTTGGGCAGTTCTGCATTGCTTCCTGTCCATTTCACTATGTTTGTCAGGTAAAATCCTCTTCTTGCTAGAGAAGCATAAACTATTTTTGCGAATCTAGGTGACCAGGTGTTGCTTGCATTCACTACTTTTATCAGCTGATTATTGAACCATCCTGCTCTGTGCATAACCCTCCACACTGGTTTTGTTCCAATGAATGGTGCTCTGAAGCCAGTCCATCCTGGGTGAGAGCTTATGTTTGCTCTGGTCGGGTTGATAAACACCAGCATGAAATCTGGCCTGTTGCATTTTCCATTGCCTAGAATTGGATTATAGTCGCTAGGAAATTTCTTGCTTAGCTTGTCAACTTCCTTCCACAGGTCTTTAAGTTTCATTTCAGCGTGAAATAAACTCTCCTGTTATTCTTTCCTTTATTTTCTGCGCCAACTACTTCTATCTCGCCAACTTCTTTTGTTGATTTGACATGTGTTCCACCGTCTGCTTGCGTATCAAAGCCTACAATCTCTACTATTCGCAGTTCTTTTACAGCAGGAGGAAGCACATTTGCTAGTTTTGTTACAGTAGGCAGTTTCATTGCTTCCTCTCTTGGAAGTGTATAGATTTTGATTGGCAGGTCTTTCTGCACTATTTCATTTGCTTTAGCCACATATTCGCTTATTTTCTCGCGGTCAAAATTCTCTAGATTAAAGTCTATTCTTGATTTGTCAACATTCAATTGGTTTCCTGTAATAAGTGCGCCTGTTTCCTTGTGAAAGATCTCGCAAAGTATGTGTGCAGCAGTGTGCATTCTCATAAGAACATATCTATTGTCCCAATCTAAAATGCAGTGGACTTTATCGCCTTCTTTCAGGCCCTCTCTGTCAACTTCGTGGCTTATATCTCCACCTGTTTTCTTTGCAAACACTACTTTGTACTCTTCTCCGTCTTTTATGAGTTTGCCAGTGTCTGTTGGCTGTCCTCCGCCTTGCGGATAAAATGCAGTTTTGTCTAAGATGATAAATTTGCCATCAACTTTTGTGACTATTGCATCAAATTCTTTTGCATAGCAGTCATTCATGTAGATTAGTTCTGTCATTCTTTATACCCCCTAATATATTCCTGGAATTATTTTTTTGGTTTTTTCTGAATAATCAAGGTATTCTTCCCCAAACTCCTTGATCAGCACTTGTTCTTCTGCGCTTATTCTATAAAGCAGGGCAGGCACATAAAAAACTATCAAGGCCAGCACTCCGTAAAATGAAGACAGTGCTATCGCAAGTCCGAAAAATATGAATAGTATGCCTAGATACATGGGATGCCTTACTGATTTGTAAAGCCCTTTCTTGACTAGTTTATGGTCTTTTTGCACCACTACCTCAAAGCTGAAGAACCTGTCTAGTTCTTTTCTTGCATACACCCGTATCAGGCCGCCGATGAATATCAGCAAAATTCCTATGTAGCTGTACATTGTTGTTGCAGGCCTTAGTTTGATGAATTCCCCTAAAATGACCCCTATGCAGATGGTGTTTACAACAATCATCACCCAGAATGATTCTCTCTCTTTTATTTTTACTTTATGCACTTTTACTATTCCTGTCCTGAAGATATCTTTGGATAGTAATAAGAATGTAATTACCCATAACAAAATAAAAACTCCGATCAAAAGATAAACAACATCAATCATGTTTTTTTACACCTACTTTCCTGCAGTATTTATTTACAGGGCATTTAGAGCATTTTGGTCTTTGCGGCAAACAAACGGTCTGCCCGTGCAGTACTAATACTTCGTTTACAATCATCCAGTATTTTTTTGGTATTAGTTTCTCAAGCGCGCCTTGTGTTTTTTCAGGGGTCTTTGTCTTGACCCATCCTAAGCGATTGCTTACCTTGAAAACATGCGTGTCAACAGGTATTGCTGGTTTTCCAAATGCATACACCATCATGCATGCAGCGACTTTCTGCCCTACTCCTGGCAGTTTTCTTAGCTCTTTTTCATCTCTTGGCACTTTTCCTTTATATTTGTTTTGCACTATTTTAGCAGCGCCGATGATATTCTTCGCCTTGTTCTTGTAAAAACCTATTCTTTTGATTATTCTCTCAACATCTTTTTGTTTTGCATCTGCAAGGCTTTTTACAGCGGGATATTTCTTGAAAAGTTCTTTAGAAACAGGAAGTGTCACGACGTCTCTTGCTCTGGCGCTCAGTATTGTGCTGATAAGCATCTTATATGCATTCCGGGATTTGCTCATTGTCCCGAGCATGGACAGTCCTTTGTGATATTTCTGGAGTATCTTTAATACTTTCACAACCTCTTCTTTACTCGCCATGCTTAAGAAT
The DNA here is from genome assembly GCA_019323555.1 of Candidatus Woesearchaeota archaeon. Taxonomy (GTDB): domain Archaea; phylum Nanobdellota; class Nanobdellia; order Woesearchaeales; family ARS49; genus WJJT01. Next base: position 13,213 of record JAHWHC010000043.1, on the reverse strand, counting down.
TCTTATTCTTTATTATTTAAAGGTTTCTCGAGAATTACTCTTTTTTTGGTACTGGAAACTTTTCTACAGGCCCTTTTTTCAACAGTTCTCTGTATTCGTCTACATCTTCTGGTTTCTCAAAAAGAATTATGTGCACATCGCCCTCTCCGTGCGTTACACAGCTTTCTGGGTCATGCTCCCTGCAAAGCTTGGGTCTTTTGTCGTATATCTTGCAGTGATTTTTTTCATCAAGCATCCTGCAGTTTGTCGCAAACTCTACCAGCCAATCTCCGTCGTTATCCTTGTAGACTGTGATGTTTTCATGGCACAGCATCCACTTTATCTCGTCCCAGTCTTTTTCGCTTTCTGGCTCATCCAGTTCCACTGCAACAAATTTGCAGCATAGCGCTGGGCAGCCTTTGCATGGATTGCTGTCAGGTATTTTTGCCATGTTGTGCTAGAATTTAATGCCCCTTTAAAAGCTTTACGTTTGGCAAACATTTAAAAATAAAGACAAATAGAGGACAGATATGGCATTTTCAGAATTGTGCATCTTTGGGAAGTATTACTGTTTTGGGTGCTGTATTATTGACGGCGCTGTGCCGAGCAGGAAGGATCTCGAGAGTGCTTTCAAGAGGAATACTCTTACATTCAGGCAGTTCAAGAGCATCAAGAGTTTTGCAGAGCGGGAGAACACAGGGGATGTCCGGGCCTGCGGCGTATGCAATAATCTTGTCTGGAAAAATAACAAGATAATCTGTCCGCTTCACCCAAAGCTTGCAGGAGAAGACCTGAGAAAGAGAACTTTTTGCTTCAAGGAATATCTCTGTGACACTGCAGAGAGATTCAATAAGTGGCCTGAAGAAAAGCAGAAAAGATTTCTTAAGTTCATTAAATCAAAAGATTCTGATTGGTATACTTTTTCTATGAACATTGAAAATGGTTCTTGGCTGAAGGAATTCCAAAACCTATAAATACAACCGCTTTCTCCAGAATACTATGGCAGAAGAAATAAAGAAAACAGATATCATCGGCGATGTTGTGGAAAAGCACGAGCAATTGGCTCCGATTTTCTTTAAGTATGGCATGCACTGTCTTGGGTGCCCTGCTGCGAGGGGAGAATCAATTGAGTCTGGCTGCAAAGCACATGGAATGGACGATGAAAAAATAGCTGCATTGATTAAAGAGCTTAATGAAGAACTTGCAAAAGAATAGTTCTGATTTATATTTTCTTAATCTATATTTTGCGTTCTAATAATGTTTAAATACAAGCAGGGTTTATTGTATTTGTTCTAAAGTGAAGCTACTACATCTTGTGGTTTGCTACTTTTCACTAATGAAAAAAAGGTGCTTAAAATGAGATGCCCATATTGCCTGCGGTCTGAGACAAATGTTCTAGACAGCAGGCCCAGTATGGATTCTATCAGACGAAGACGTTCCTGCAAGTCCTGTTCAAAGAGATTCACTACTTATGAGCGCATAGAAAATACTTTAAGTGTCATCAAGAAAGATGGAAAATTAGAGTTGTTTGACAGGCAGAAATTAATGCAGGGCATTCTAAAAGCTTGTGAAAAAAGGCCAGTCACTGTTGAACATATTGAAAACATGCTGGACTACATAGAAGCAGAGCTGCGGCAGAAGCACACAACAAAGATTCCCACAAAGATGATCGGTGACCTGGTCATCCATAAGCTGAAGAATCTTGATGGCGTTGCATACATGAGATTCACATCTGTTTATAGGAGCTTCAGGAGCCCTAAGCAGTTTGCAAAAGAGGTGGAAAAACTAAAAAAGTGAGGGCATTAAAATGGTAATAACACAAATCAAGAAAAGAAACGGCGAACTTGTGCCATTTGACAGGATCAAGATATCTACTGCGATATACAAGGCAGCAGTTGCAGTCGGCGGCAAAGATAGGGCAAGAGCAGATGATCTTGCAAGGCAGGTAGAGCATGTTCTCACCAAGAAATTTGAAGACAGGACCCCCACAGTTGAAGAGATACAAGATATGGTAGAGACTGTTCTCATTGACCAGGGCCATGGAAAGACTGCCAAGGCATACATTCTTTATAGGCAGAGGCACAAGGAAGTGCGGGAAGCCAGGGAAATTCTTCTTGGCAAGCAGACCACTCTTAAAGTTTCTCTTAACTCGCTTGCAGTCCTTAAAGGAAGATACTTGCTTAAGGATCCTGCTGGAAATATTATCGAGACTCCTGAGGAATTGTTCAGGAGGGTCTCTGAAAACGTATCACTCGCAGATAGAAAGTATGGGGGAGATCCCAAAGAAGCAGAAGAGAAATTCTATGAAGAGATCACCTCACTAAAATTCATGCCATCTAGTCCTACGCTGATGAATGCAGGCGCTCCTCTGCAGCAGTTGTCTGCTTGTTTTGTTCTTCCTGTGGGCGACAGCATAAAGGAGATTTTTGATGCAGTAAAGTCCACTGCAATAATCCATCAGAGCGGCGGAGGAACAGGATTTAGTTTCTCAAGGATCCGTCCAAGAAATGATATTGTTATTTCTACAAAAGGCGTTGCCTCTGGCCCCCTCTCTTTCATCAGGGTTTTTGACACTGCAACAGATGTAATAAACCAGGGCGGCAAGAGACGCGGTGCAAACATGGGGATCTTAAGAGTTGACCACCCAGACATAATGGACTTTATTGTTGCTAAAGAAAAAACAACTGTCCTGAATAATTTTAATCTCTCAGTTGCTTTGACAGATGCATTCATGGAAGCTGTCAAGAAAGGGGAGGATTATGAATTGATCAGCCCTAAGACACACAAGCCTGTGAAAAAGCTTAACGCAAAGAAGGTCTTTGACTTGATTGTCTTGATGGCCTGGAAAAATGGAGAGCCAGGAATTATTTTCATTGACAGGATGAACGAAGGCAACCCTACTCCTGAGATTGGAGAGATTGAGAGCACAAATCCTTGCGGTGAGCAGCCTTTGCTTCCTTATGAAAGCTGCAATCTTGGTTCTATTAATCTTGCAAAGTTTGTGAAAGAAGACAGGACAATTGACTGGTCTGGATTAAGAGACAGCTGCAAGATAACGACGCATTTCATGGATAATGTCATTGACATGAATAATCTTCCTCTTCCTGAGATTGAGGAGATGACCCGCGCCAACAGAAAAATAGGCATTGGAGTCATGGGCTGGGCAGACATGCTGTATCAATTGAGGATTCCATACAATTCTGAAGAAGCGATTCAGCTTGCTGAAAAAGTGATGAAGTTTGTTGATGACGAAGTCAAGATTGCTTCAGAAGAGCTTGCTGCTAAAAGAGGCCCCTTCCCAAATATTCAGAAGAGCATCTACAAGAACAAGACGCCGATAAGAAACGCTGCTAGGACAACTATTGCTCCTACTGGAACAATCAGCATGATTGCAGACTGCTCCTCTGGAATTGAGCCTCTTTTCTCTATTGCTTATGTCAAGAGAGTGATGGAAGGGCAGGAATTGGTTTACATTAACCAGCATTTCAAGAATGCTTTGAGAGACGCAGGCCTTTATTCAGACAACATAGTTCAAAAAGTCACAGACCGTGCTTCTATACAGGATGTTGCGGAGATTCCTGAAGAACTAAGAAAAGTGTTTGTTACTGCTTTTGATATAACGCCAGAATGGCACGTCAGGATGCAGGCAGCTTTCCAGAAGTACACTAATAATGCAGTCAGCAAGACTGTTAATTTCCCTAATGACGCAACCACTGCTGAAGTCGAGCAGGTGTATATGCTTGCTTTTGACACTGGCTGCAAGGGCGTCACTGTCTACAGGGACGGCAGCAGGGAAGGCCAGATCCTTAATGTTAAGTCTGAGAAAAAAGAGGAGAAAGCAAAAAAAGAGGAAGAACAATCAAAAAGCAAGCACAAGTTTGATGAAAAAAACTGTCCAGAGTGCAAGACAGACATGGTTTTCACAGAAGGTTGTGCAACTTGCCCTAATTGTGGTTGGTCTAAATGCAGTGTATAATTATGACTCCCAGCAAGCTAGGATTAATCCAGGTCTATACTGGAGAAGGAAAAGGAAAAACTTCTGCTTCACTTGGCCTTAGCCTCAGGGCTCTTGGCCAGGGTTTCTCTACTTATATCATCCAGTTCATGAAGTCAGGAGATACAGGCGAATTGTTCAGTGTGAAGAAGTATATTCCTAACATTAAGATTGCCCAGTTTGGAAAAGATGCGCTTTCTGATAAGCAGTCAAAGATGTTTGAGTTTGACGGGACAGGCGACACAGAGGGAACAGATGGCAGGTTTATTTTCTTGCCAGATGCTGCTGAGAGAGAGCCTGCCAGGAGAGCTCTTGAGCACGCTGCGAATATAATTAAGTCAGGCAAGTATCATCTTGTTGTTCTTGATGAGATAAACTGTGCTCTTGCAAAGAACTTAGTGGACATCAAGGATGTCATAAGGCTGCTTGATGAAAAGCCAGAAGACGTAGAAGTCATCCTTACAGGCAGGAATGCTCCCCAGGCAATAATGGATCGTGCAGATTATGTCAGTGAGATAAAGCAGGTAAAGCACCCCTGGGAGCAGGGCATTGGCGCCAGGAGAGGCATTGAATACTAAAAATATAAATACTACTTATACATTTCTTGTTTTGGGGGAATATGATGGGAGATGATTCTAAAGAGATAAAAATCACCTATGAAACTTTGTACGAAATACTTCGTAGAGAGAAGAGCAAGGATGAGCTTCAGAAGCTGGATGAATCTTTTTTTCGTGATGTTCTTGAATACCTGCAGGAAAAGACAAGGATTGTGCAGGAAGCTGCTGGCAAGTTTGACATGTTTTCTGTTGAAGAGCGGGAAAATACCCAGATTCAATTGAATAATGTAAGAAGAATTTTAAAAGAGATTTATGAGAGAAGAGAGAAAAAGATTATTGAGATGGCTGTTAATAAGTCAAAGACAAACTCTAGTATAATTGATACAACAAATCTGCTTGCAAAAGAGCATGAACTGTATAATGAGACTGTTAAGACTCTTGATTGTTTTAGAAAAGATATCCTGCTTAGTTTGCTTGAGTTAAAGACTCCTGAAATTAAGCAGTCTGTCCCAGAACCGCCTGAACCTGTTCCAGAACCTCCTACGCCAGGACCTGCTCCTCCTGAGCCTGTTCCAGAGCCAGGACCTTCATCAGATAAGATAAAAGTCAAGTTCTTGCAGAAAGTAGAGCAGTTTGTGGGAACAGAACTTGAATTATACGGTCCTTTTGAGCCAGAAACAACTGCAGAACTTCCTAAAGAGATTGCCGATATCTTGGTTAATAAAGGTAGTGCTTCTATTGCAGAGTGATATCCTCTACTTGCGAAATCTTTTTAAATAGATACCTGCTCAGCTGAGTAATAAGAGGGTTTATCATGAAATTACCTAAGACTAAAAGAATACACTGTCCTAAGTGCAAAAAACATACTGAGCACAAGGTTACTGAAGCTAAGAAAAGAACAGTTGGTACTGCGCATCCTCAGAGTTATGGCAGCAAGATAAGGGCCAGGAAAAGGGGTGCAATAGGTGCTGGTTCTAAGGGTCGTTACTCTAAGCCTGCCTTGAGCAAGTGGAAGATGACTGGCAAGAAGCAGTCTAAGAAGATTGACTTGCGCTACACCTGCAATGAGTGCAAGAAGTCGCACACAGCGGGAAAGGCTTGGCGTTCAAGGAGGATTGAGTTTAAATGAAATCCATCAAGGAAACAGATGCAAAATTTATCAAGCTTAGATGTCCTAAATGCAAGAATGAGCAGATTGTTTTTGGCAAGGCTTCAACAGTAGTTAACTGCCTTGTCTGCAGCAAGTCTCTTGCAGAGCCTACTGGTGGAAAGACCCGGGTTAAGGCAAGGGTGCTTGAAGTATTAGAGTAATTTTTCAAACTAAGAGGGGGTCTGTGGTAAGGTGCTGTTAAAGAAAGTAGGTTTTCCAGAGGAAGATGAGCTAGTTCTCTGCACCGTGACAGCAGTCCAGTTTCATTCTGTTTTTGTCAAGCTTGATGAATATAATAACAGAAGCGGCTTGATTCACATCTCTGAGATCGCTCCTGGAAGGATAAGGAACATTCGGGATTATGTTGTTGAAGGTAAGAAAGTAGTCTGCAAGGTTTTGCGGATTGACAAGGAAAAAGGCCACATAGATCTTTCTTTGAGAAGAGTTAATGAGGCTCAGAAAAGAAACAAGCTGAATCAAATCAAGCAGGAGCAGCTTGCTGAGAAGATTATTGAGATTGTTGCAAAAGAGAACAAGCAGGACAAGACTAAGCTTTATGACCAGCTTGCAAAGAAATTATTAGAGAAGCACCCAAGCATGTTTTCTGCATTTGAGGATGTTGTGCTGGGCGGTCTTGATTTATCTAAGATTGTTGATGCAAAACTTGCAAAGCAATTGACAGATGCCATAACACAGAGGATAAAGCCTCCAGAGGTAGAGATCGGAGGAGACCTGGTTTTGTCTTCACATGAGCCAAATGGTGTTGAGTTGATTAAAGAGGCTCTGAAAGAAGCAGAGACCGGCAAAGAGGGACCTATCATAAAGTACAAGGGCACAGGCGTATACAGCATCTGGGTCAAGTCAGAGGATTACAAGAGTGCAGAGAAGATACTGAAAAAAGCAATTGATATTATTGAAAAATTTTCAAAAAAGAACAAGATCAATATGGAATTCAAGAGGATTGAGAAAGATTAAGCACATCCTTCAGTGTGAAAAATGCAGCGCTTACACCATGAACGAGAAGTGCAAGTGCGGGGGAAAGGCAGTAACCATTGTTCCTGCAAAATACAGCCCCCAAGATCGATATGCTGAATATCGAAGAAAGGCAAAAGGTTTGATATAATGGCTAAATGGGATATTGAGTTCACTGGCAAAAGACCTAAATTGAACAATCCTGTTTTTATTGAGGGCCTGCCAGGCATAGGCAATGTCGGCAAGTTGGCTGTTGATTTTTTGATTGAGGAGATTAAGGCAAAGAAGATTGCAGAGTTCACCTCTTTCAGTTTTCCTCACTCTGTTTTCATTAATGAAGATAATCTTGTTGAGCTTCCTGTCATTGAGGTTTATTGCAAGAAGTTCAAGAACAATAAAAAAGACTTGCTGATCTTGGCAGGAGATGTCCAGCCTATTGATGAAGAGTCTTGTTACGAGTTCTCTAACAAGGTTCTGGATATGGCTACTGAATTTGAGTGCAGTGAGATCGTGACTCTTGGCGGCATCGCTATGAAGACAGAGCCAAAGAACCCTACTGTCTTCTGCACTGGAAACAATAAAGAGCTCATTAATGCCTACAAGAAGAGCATTAAAAATCTCAACAATAACTTATACGGTGTTGTCGGCCCCATTATAGGAGTATCTGGTGTTTTATTGGGCCTGGCTGGCAGGAAGAACATGAAAGCAGTTTCATTGCTTGCAGAGACCTACGGTCATCCGATGTATCTTGGTGTCAAGGGCACAAGAGAGATTCTTAAGATTCTGAATAAAAGATTTAATCTCAAGCTTGATTTCAAGGCAATCGACAAAGAGATGGAGTCAATCAACGGCGACTTTGGCCACAAGCCATTAACTCCAGCAGACATGCAGAGAACAAAAGCAATCAAGAAATTAAGAAAGTCTTGTAATGATGTTAATTATATTGGTTAAATGAAATTTAAAATAGATTCTCAAATAATTGAAAAATTTCCTGGAGTCAATATAGGGCTGGTTATTGTTAAAGGCATTGATAACGCGGGAAAAAATGAAGAGATTAATCAAGTTCTGCGTTCAGCAGAGGCAGAAGCAAGATCTAAACTGCAACTAGAATCATTGACAACAAATCCAAGGATTGATGCCTGGAGAAAAGCATATGCCTCATTTGGGTCAAAACCAAAGACGTATAAGAATTCTGTTGAAGCCTTATTAAGAAGAGTTCTGAAAAATGATGAACTGCCTGACATCAGCAAGATTGTCAACATCTATAACCTGATGTCACTGAAGCACATTGTTCCTGCAGGCGGGGATGATATTGATCATATTGAAGGAGATATAAGATTAACAATCGCACAAGGCGGAGAGCCTTTTACTTTGCTTGGAAACAGGCAAAAAGAGACTGCAGAACCAGGAGAGGTCATCTACAGGGATGATAAAGAGGTCTTGTGCAGGAGATGGAACTGGCGAGAGTGTGATAAATCAAAGATGACTGAAGAGACAAAGAATGTCACATTAGTTGTTGAAGGCCTTCCTCCTGTAACAAAAGAAGAAATAGATCAAATAATTAAAGAACTTGCAGAGCTGGTTCAAAAATACTGTGGCGGAGAAGCAAAAACCGTTATTCTAAACAAGGAAAATCCAGAAGTGGAGATATAATCACCACAACATTTAAAAACATAATCTTCTATTATTTCTTAAAAAAGGTGATATGTTGAAGATACTTAAGGTTAAGTCTCGTGAGATTCTTGATTCTAGAGGAAATCCTACTGTTGAGACAGAGATTTACACTAGAAGCGGTGTTTCAAGAGCTAGTGTTCCTTCTGGTGCTTCTACAGGTGTTCATGAAGCTGTTGAGTTAAGAGATGGCGGCAAGAGATACTTAGGTTTAGGTGTAAGCAAGGCTGTAAAGAATGTTAATACAGCTATTGCAAAGAAGATTGTTGGCAAGACTTTTGACCAGGAAAAGATTGACAAGTTGATGATTAAACTAGACGGAACTTATAACAAGGAAAAGCTTGGTGCAAATGCTATCTTATCAGTAAGCATGGCGTTTTGCAAGGCATATGCATTAGAACATAACATTCCTCTCTACAAGCATATTGCAGATTTGGCTGGAAACAAGAAACTTCTTCTTCCTATTCCTGCTTTTAACATAATCAATGGAGGGAAGCATGCAGGAAACCAGCTAGATATTCAGGAATACATGCTTCTTCCAACAGGAGCGAAGTCTTTCAAGGAAGCTCTGCAGATTGGTTCTGAAGTTTATCATGAATTAAAAAAACTGCTGGCCAAAGATTATGGAAGGGCTGCGACAAATGTTGGTGATGAAGGCGGCTTTGCTCCGCCGATGTCTTGTTATGAAGATCCTTTTGATTACATAATGGATGCTGTTGAAAAACTAGGCTATTACAAAAAAGTAAAGCTGGGTATTGATGCTGCTGCAACCTCTTTCTATAGAGGCAACAAGTATTATCTTGAGGGCCAGGAGATGCAGACAAATGATTTGATTGAGACATATCTTGAAACAGCGAATGCTTATCCTATTGTATCGATAGAAGATCCTTTTGTTGAGGATGATTTTGAGGCTTTTGCAAAGCTTACTAAAAAAATAAAAGGTGTTCAGATTGTGGGTGATGATTTGCTCTGCACAAATCAGCAGAGGATTCAGAAAGCAATCATCATGGATTCCTGCAATGCCTTATTGTTGAAAGTTAATCAGATTGGCACAATCACAGAGGCGCTGGATGCTGCAAAGCTTGCCCTGAACAATGACTGGAATGTTATGGTTTCTCATAGAAGCGGAGAGACGACAGATAGCTTCATTGCAGATCTGGCAGTTGGCCTGGGCAACGGACAGATAAAGTCCGGAGCTCCTTGCAGAGGGGAGCGTTTGGCAAAATATAATCAATTATTGAGGATTGAGGAAGAGCTTGGTAAGAAAGCAAAGTATGGAGGAAAGATAAAATGGCAAAAAAAGTAGTTTTTGGGGGCACTAATTCACAAGATCTCGCTAGAAAAATTGCAAGAAGGCTTAAAGTGCCTTGCGCTGATCTAATCGTAAAACATTTTCCTGATGGTGAAACTAATCTAAGGCTGCCCCTGGATGTAAAAGGCAAAGAAGTTATCTTGGTTGAATCCATGCACCCTAATCCAGATTTAATTCTGATCGAGACAATCTTTGCATCAAGGACTGCAAAAGAATTAGGCGCAAAAAAAGTCACAGTTGTTGCACCTTACTTAGCGTATATGCGGCAGGACAAAAGATTTTATCCCAGAGAATGCAAATCAAATTCAATCATGGCTGCCTTGATGACTTGCTGTGACAAAATTCTTACAGTTGACCCTCATTTGCACAGGATAAGCAGCTTGAAAGAAATATTCAAGATTCCTGCAAAAAGGCTCTCTGCAAATGAAGCTATTGCTAAATACATCAAGAAAAACATAAAAAATGAAGTGATTGTTGGCCCAGACAGCGAGAGTTATCAGTGGGCAGAGGCGATTGCTGAAAAGATTCATGTCCATGCAACTGTCTTGAAAAAAAAGAGATACACTTCAAGGCATGTTCGGATTGTTGTAAAGCCCGGCACAGAGTTCAAGGGAAAGAATGTTGTGATTGTCGATGATATCATCAGTACTGGCCACACAATGATTGAGCCGATAAAGCAGATAAAGAAAATGGGTGTTAAGAAGATTTACTGCATTGGCGTCCATGGTCTTTTTGTTGAAGGCGCCCTTAAGATGCTGAAAAAGCTTGGTGCAACAGTGATAACAACAAACACGATTCAGAATTCAACCTCAAAGATAGATATGTCTGAGACTATTGCCAAGGCATTGAAGGTATAGTTTCATCTTTTTTAGATTTTAGTGCCCTTTGCATTCCTGCCACCTGTCTTGTGTAAGACTTTGTAGCAGCACATATCTGTCGGGATACTTTATTGATCTCTTCTCCAGACACTAAGCGCAGTATAAGTGAATCCCGCTCAGAGTCAATTCCAGTAATTTTCAATATCGGCACTTCCTCAAGCTGCGTGGAATCATATAAAAGGGAGTTTCCAAGTACAATGTATGCAGCGTCTCTTGTGACAACAAAAAAATAATCTCTTCTATGGGGTGTTTTTGCATCAAAGATATTTCCTTTTTCTGAAAATGCCTGAAGCAGTTGGTCTATGGATAGTCTTCTTTTAAATTTAGACGCATAATGATATAATACATCCTGCAGGCCGCCCTGCATTACATACTCTCCGTTTAGCTTGTCGATTCCGTAGCCATATGCACGGAACTCAAAATCAGTCATGCTTTCAAAATCCAGTGACATGTATTGTCCCCCCTCACTATATTGCCATAACACCCTGTGTTTTTTAAAGGTTTCTGCGCATATTCCAGTAAACAGTTAAATATATAAAGAATGACTGTAAATTAGAGCTAATATGGGGAATGAAGTGGATATTGTATTACGGGTTGGTCAAAAGTATGGAATAGACGAAGCGCTGTCCATATATACGTCTAAAATTTATGTTAATCACTGGGTTGGCTTGAAGTACAGATATGAGAATCAAGATTCTTGCAAGCACACAATGGGTGCAGATCAGACATACAGGCTGCTTAAGGAGTTCAGGAGAGCTGTCTTGGTGTTGGGAAATAAGAACGAGGATTTTCAGAAAGCTGTTCTTGAGATGGAAAAAGAGCTTATTCAAGAAGGCCACTACAAGGCAATAGCCTTGATCAATGGCCCCTGTACCTTATGTAAAGGTGAAAGCACTGCAAGGCCTGCTCTAGAATCCCTGGGCATTGATATTCTCGCAACTGTCAGGAAATTTAAGAAAAACGTTCCGCAGCCTAAAATTGGAGAATATCCGCCGTATGCAATAATTCTAGTAGGTTGATACTGGACAGCATTGTTTTCCGATATAGTATCTTGGGAAATTTACAGGAACGCATCCTTGTTTGTAAGTATATATGTTCTCAATTGCATATCCTTCATTGCAGGGTTCATATCCTAATACATCGCTGTATGGCTCCCTGCCTTTTCTCTCTATTGTTGTTGAAATCACGCCCTCTGGTGTGATTCCTCCGCCATAGAATCTGTCTACAGGTGCGTTTTGTGCTTTTTCAGCATCTACATACACTTTTTCAATAGAATGAATTAATAATCCTGTGCCCTCCATCTTGAATAATAAAAGAAGTCCGAGTATTGCAATGATAGCCACAATACTTAACATCACTAATGAAAAAGATTTCATTCACTTCACCAAATAGATAAAAAAATAAAAATTTTATTGAGGGATTATCTGACAAGCAGTATCTCCAACCCAGTATTCTATCTGTTCTGGTCTGCTTGCTTCCCTGTTTGGATAGCAAGGTGAAGTGAATACGCTTGTTGACCTTGTTACAGTTGGCTTTACCTGCATTATTGTAGAGCCCATGTCATAATATCCTGCGTAATATACTGGTTGTTCATATGTTTCTGGAACACCAGTTACCCAGCTGCCGTATACTTCTGACCATCTGCCGGTCTGTGCTCCTGAATAGGATTTTTCCAGTCCATAAGCAGTAGAAGATATGCTGTAAGCTCCGCTCATTGCTCCTTTGAACAACAAGATCAATCCTACAATTGCAATCACTGCAACAATTCCTAATATTACCAGCGAAAGATGCTTCTTTTCATCCATTTTGGTATTCACCTCAAATTTTTTAATTTGAGACCAGCAGAATCTTTGATTCTGCGCTGCCTCGTTTTGATTCTTTGGTTATTTTTATTGGAGTATATAAATGTTTGCTCTAGTATGTTGCCTTTAGACCTGTTGAAAAACAACAGTAAGTAGCATCTGCTCCCCAGATCAATGGTTTATTTGCTATTGCAGGTCTTACCATTGGAATATCTCCTGCTGCAGTTTGTTCTCCTGATTTATAGCATTCTAGCATTCTAATGCTGTCTCTTAGTGTCTCTGTTCCTGCAGCATATTGCAAGCCTGTTTGACCAAGTCTGCGGGTAACTCCAAATACTTTACAGCCGCGCTCATTATCAATTATGCGCTTATATGGTATACTTGAACTGTCCTCTTTCTTTACTGTTCCTGCAATACCAAGATTTCCTACTGCCTGTCCTGCTTGGGTGTATGCGTTTCCTGTTGCTATTCCTGTTTGCTGCTCCACCGCTTCAATATTTTCACCATATTGCACTATGCTGCCATATAACGCTCGCTGGTCAATAGCCCGTCGAGCTGTCTGTGACGGATCTCCGCCAGGAGTTTCTGATGCTGCTCTTGTCACTTCATAGATAGATCTGCCGTATGTTGCTGCTCCTGTATTTGCATCTGCCATCATCATGACAAATCCTACAAGTCCTACAACAAATACAACTGTTAAGACAATGAATGGTGTTTTTTCACTCATTTTTTTTCACCTCATATACCTACACAGCAATATTTGTCTGTGTATAAGTCTTCTACGCTGAAATAAGGATAACATTTTGTTAAGTCATTTATTTCATCCATGCTTATGTATGCAGGAACATCTGTCAAGTCATATTGCTGTCCTTGAACTGTCAACACAAAACAGGACTGT
>JAHWHC010000042.1 GCA_019323555.1 Candidatus Woesearchaeota archaeon | reverse complement strand
ACAGGATCTGCGCCACAGCAGACGCCTTGGACCCAGTCAGGGTCGCCATACCAATCTGCACCTTCATCATAACAAGGGGCACCATCTGTGTAATCACAAATATTGTTGTGATTCAAATCAGAGCAATAATTAATGTAATCAAAATAATCTGTAGTCTCTTTTTTCAGAGGATCTGTTGGCTCACTCTCAGAAGGACCAAACCAAAACAGCACATCTTTTTGATTTTTTGCAAACAGTCCAAGGTACACAGTTTCATTTTCAGGAAGCAAATTAGAAGGTATTAAGTCACTAACAGGCCCTACTGCTTTAATTCCATCCCGCGGAAAGACAGACTCAAAACCAGCTGTAACAATTGGTGCATAATTTACATTATATGCAATCCTATCCTGACATCTTTCATCAGGATCCCTTGCATCACACTTATAATTTGCGTGAGTACTCCACATAATAAATTCATTAGCAATACCATATAAATTCTGATTAAGACTGCACTCAGCATAACAATCATTATAGTACCAAACATTCCCGTTATATGTTGCTTTTGTGTTAATCACTTGCTGGCAGCCATCAGACCGATCACCACCGCACATATATCTTGTGGTATAGTGGCCTCCAGTAGCGATAAGCAAGATTGGAAGGGATTCTACGCGTCCGGTGATTGCAGGCGTAGATGATGCAGTATCTCTCCAAGCAAAATAATTGCCATTGGGCTCCAAACCAAAATAATTTCTTCCAGCCATTGCCCAGGTATCAGGAGGATTGTATGCGACACTTTTGAACGGATAACCAAGGGCCCACTCAAAATCAACAGCAGAAACACTAGAAGATAACAGGATAAACACTAAAATAACTATTGTAAGTTGTTTGATTCCCATATAAACCCTCTTTTAGAGATAATGTCGAGTATTTAATATATAAACCTTTTGGGTAGTAAGCTTTAAATAGTTGAAAAACGGGACAATACAAAAAAGAGGCAGATAATGGAGCGCAAATATATCTTTTTAATAATTGCAGTAATTTTGGCAATTATACTTGTGGGCATGTTCTTCTTTATAACTGGGCAGGAGGATGCAGATGCTTATATCGGCCAACAATATGAATCTTGCTTAGGCGACCGCTCGCAAGAGTATAACATGCTAATGGCAGAAAAAACAGGAAGCGCAAGCTATTGTAAAAAACTTAAACCAGGCGCTTCAGAAGCATACTGCAATGCAATAGTAAACAAAGACACCACAGCATGCCAAACATTAAACCTAAGTGAAAATGACAAAATAAGCTGCAGGATTGCAATAACCAAAGATGCTTCTCTCTGCGCAGCAGATAACTATGACTGCCTTGCAAAAGCAACAGGCGACTTAAGCCACTGCAGTAATTATCAAGAAGAAGACTACATAAACTTTTGCGAAGCCAAAGCAACACTAAATGCAGAATACTTTCTAAATGAAGAAGTAAAAACAAGCTGTGCTAATGAGGCACGTCTAATGGCAATGTATGCATTTAATGATGTTAGCATATGTGAAAAGATAACAGATGCAGCAGTAAAACAACAATGCATTAATGCGAAAAGGCCTGCATAATCAAAAAACATTCAAGCTGTCCTTTGCCTCTTTCTGGTGCATGCCTATTTCTGTGAAGAAAGCCATCAAGTCTTTAGGAGAACGCATTTCATACGGGCTTTTTGCAAAAGAGGCAATAACTGTCTTGCACTTGAATTTTCTACAGAGCAGAATGTTCTGCTGCATCCTGCCTATTATCTGGGCACGAGACATTCCGCTTGAGTTAAGAATCGAGTTAAAGGAGAAGCCAATCTTGACACCAGTTTCTTTGGCAAATCTGCACATAATGTGATTTAGGCCAGAGCCACGCTGATGCATGAAGTCCCTTGGCTGGGCTTCTTCAATAGCAAAAACCAAATCTGGCCTAGATTTCTCAAAAGCAACGCGGTTATCCTCAACAGCTTTTGTGAAGACAAGCTTTGATTTGGACCTGGCTGCCTGAACTTTTTTCTGAAGGGCCAGCAAAGCAGTCTTAAGCTTTAGCTTTGTCTTGAATTTCTTAATGTCCGGAATATCCCCAGAATCTTCATAAACAAGAACAAGACCAGAATAACCTAGGGTTTCAGCTAATTCAATGAACTCTTTCTCATTCTTGCTTGGAAACACAATATCTATCATAGCTCATCCTTATTTAGTTAATTATTTAAATCTTCTGCTAATACTGTGAGGCATGGAAGAACGAGTACAAAAAATACTTGCAGCAGCTGGTGTCGCTTCAAGACGGAAATGCGAAGAGATGATTGCCCAGGGAAGAGTCAAAGTAAATGACAAAAGAGTACAGCTTGGAGACAAGGCAGATGAAGAACTTGATGTGATCACACTAGATGGAGAGATACTGCAGCCGCAGAAAAAAGTATATCTTGCATTCAACAAGCCAACAGGCTATGTCACTTCTTTAAAACAAAAAGGCAAGAAAGTGATAATGGACCTGATCAATGTAGAGGAAAAAGTGTTTCCTGTAGGAAGGCTGGATGAAAATGCAGAAGGGCTCCTGCTTTTGACAAATGACGGAGAGCTAGCAAACAGGATAATGCACCCAAGATACCAGACCTACAAGACATATCAGGTTGTCCTTGACAAAAAGTTCAGGGATGAAAGCAAATTAAACAGGATAGTCTTAGACGGAAAGAAAATCAATATAAAAAGATACAGGCGGCTCCCAAAAGGGATGGAGATAGTGATACATGAAGGCAAAAAACACGTAGTAAAAAGAATCTTTGCAAAACTAGGATATAAAGTCCAGGAACTAAAGAGAACACAAATAGCAAATGTACATTTAGGGCAGCTAAACAAGGGAAAAACCAGGCCTTTAACAAAAAAAGAGCTAAGAGAACTAAAGAGCCTTCTGAAGATGCGCTAAAATCTGACAGGTCCTGCAGATCCTTTCCTTAGCAGGCTCGCCACATTTCTTGCAAACGTTAACCTGCTTATTTGTCTCAAACTTTTTCTTAAGCTTTGGCAATTCTTTCAAGAAATGCTCTACAATATTCAGATGAACATCTGGATTAATGCTCTTGTAATCATTCAAGAAATTACGCACATAATTCCTGTAGGCATCAAAAGCACAGGGGCACCTGCCATACTTAACAGGAAAATTCATTATCTTGGAATACCTCTCAACCTCGTCCTCTGTAACAAGATACAGGGGCTTAATCCTAGGAACAAAAAGTTTAGACCGTATCAAACCAGGCAGGGGGCCAAGCCTTGCATTCATCTCCTGCTTGTTCTTAAACAAGTTCATCAAATAAACCTGCGCCTCATCAGAAGCATTATGCCCTGTGACAACTTTTGTTGCATTAGTCTTCCTGACAAACTTATTGATCAAGTATCTCCTCAAAACACCGCAGACTGCACAGGACCTCAGGTTAAGGCCTTTTTGCTTAAGCAAGGCCTGGATGTGGCACAAAGAACTCCCAAAAACTTCACGAAAACAAATAATATGCAGCTTGATGTTATTTTCTTCACAGTATTTTTCTATATTTTTCCTGTTCTCTTTAGTGTACTTCCCAATAACAGCGTCAACAGTGACTGCCTCAACATCATAACCCAACTTTTTCAACAGATATAGCGCTGCTGTAGAATCTTTGCCGCCAGAAACAGCAACCAAAAGCTTATCCTTAGGACTAACTAAATTAAATTTCTTAATCGTGCTCTTAACTTTCTGCTCAAATTTCTTAACAAACTCTTTGTCTGAAACCATCTAACTCTTCCTCAATCTCTTTAGGCTCATAAGCAACCAATGGCCTGAAAACCTGTGTCTCAACAGGATACTCTTTCATTGTATCCAGCAAATCACTCACTACAAGAGCCTTTGCCTTAAATTCTTTAGCCAGGGCATCAATCTCTGAAATGTCCTTGATAATTTTCAGCGCAATTCTCTGGCCAAAAGCATATTTCTCAAGCAAACTGATGTCCATCTGTTTTAAAGCTACTGGAATAATCCTGCAGCCGCGCTTCATCATTAACAATCCTGCTAACAAAGATTTTTCATCATCTAAAAGAACAAAAACATTGCCCTCAACACCGATAGGAAGGCCGCCAAGGCCGGGTATTTTTTCTGTAAACAAGTAAACAAAATTATCTATTATCTCTGCCTGGATGTTTAAATCAAAACCTTTCATTTTGACTTTTGCTTTTGTTTTTTCCTGGATAAAAGCACCAAGCTCGACATCAAACTGCTGTGAGGTCAAAGGAAATCTCTTGTCAAGCCTCTGGCAGGTAACTCTGAAAGACTTATTAGGATTCAAATCTTTAGCTAGTTTCAGAGCCTCTTTTTTCACAGACTCCATATTAAAACCGGCATTAACTGCATAAGAAAAAGAAGCAACACCAAAAACACACTGCAGGCAATCACAAGAAGCATCTGCAGAGACAAGAACCCTCCCCATCGGGCGCTCTATGGCGGCATACTCTATTTTATTCTTGTCAAGACAGGCCTTGGTATTCCTTATCAAAGCTTTTTCAAAGAAAGCGCGGTTCTTGCCCTTAGTGCCTATTTCAGCAAAACGAATAATAATCATTTTTTCTTTTCTTGATAATCCTTTATAGCAGCATGCAGGGCATCAATCGCAAGCAGAGAACAGTGAACTTTTATCTGCGGAAGGCCTTCTAATTCCTCAACAATATTATCTTTAGTAATCTTCAAGGCTTCTTCAATCGTCTTTCCTTTAGCTAAATCAGTTATTATAGAACTTGTTGCAATAGCCGCTGCACAACCCATTGTCTCAAACTTGATGTCAACAATCTTATTATCCTCTACCTTGATGTATAACTTCATGACATCGCCGCAGGCCCTATTGCCAACTGTGCCAATACCATCTGCATCCTCTATCTTCCCCACATTATGCGGGTTCTTGAAATGCTCAATAACTTTTTCTGAATACATTTTATTTACCCAGCGGAGAAATTTTTCTTAAACTCTCCACAACATCTTTTACTGCTTTAATAACATAATCAATCTCTTCTTTTGTTGTATACTTGCTTAATGACAATCGAATACTGCCGTGCGCATCCTCTGGTTTGATACCCATTGCAAGCAAAACATGACTAGGCTCAAGTTTTCTAGAGGTGCAGGCAGAACCTGTAGAGACTGCAACACCCTTGTCATCAAGACCCAATAAGATAGACTCTCCCTCAATATGCGAAAAAGAGACATTAATATTATTACAAAGCCTGTTCTCCCTAGAACCATTAAGACAAGCTTCTGGAATCTCAAGCAATTTTTCAATCAAGTAATCCCTTAATTCAGTCATTTTCTTGACATCTGTCTCAGAAATCATATCAACTGCCTTTGCAAAACCAACTGCACCAGAGACATTCTCAGTGCCTGGCCTCAAGCCAAACTCCTGAGCACCGCCCTGCAACAGGGGCTGCAACTGCTTCTTATCCCTCACAAACAAGGCACCAATACCTTTAGGGCCATGAATCTTGTGAGCTGAAAAAGAAACAAGATCAACATTAACTTCCTTAACATCAAGGGTAACCTTTCCTAAAGACTGAACAGCATCTGTGTGAAAAATAACTTCTTTCTCACTGCAAATCTTGCCAATCTTCTCAATATCCTGAATAGTGCCAATCTCATTGTTAGCAGTCATTATTGTAACTAAGACCGTATCTTTTCTGATTGCTTTCTTTAATTCCTCTGAGTTAACAAAGCCATCCCTGCTTATATTAAGATATGTGACCTCAAAACCCTCTTTTTCAAGAGCCTGGCAGCACTCAAGAACAGCAGGGTGCTCGAACTTGCTTGTTATGATATGCTTTCCCTTGTTCCTCAAAGCATAAGCAGTGCCCTTTATGGCAAAATTATCACTCTCAGTGCCTCCAGAAGTGAAAATGACCTGCTCTGGCTCTGCATTAATATAATTAGCAAGCATCTGCCTTGCATTCTCAAAAGCATCTTTAGCCTCTTCACCAAAAGAGTGAATACTAGAGGCATTGCCATATTTCTCAGTAAAAAAGGGCTGCATAGCCTCAGCTACCTCTGGCGCTGTCCTGGTGGTGGCTGCATTGTCAAGATATACCCTCATTTTCATACATAAATCAATGCAGATGATTTATAAATGTTGCCTTTAAAAGATACAAAAGCTTTTTAAAGGACATATAATTCTTGAGAGGTATGGTCGAAGGCAGGAAAAAATCAAGGACATTCAGGAGAATAAAAGTAAAGACTCCTGGAGGAAATACAATAACACAATACAAGAGGCGCAAGCCTTCAAAAGCAAAATGCGCTGAATGCAAAGCAGTATTGGCAGGGGTAGCAAGAGCGCTGCCTAGAAAGATGCAGAACATGCCAAAGACCAAGAAAAGGCCCACAAGGGCGTATGCAGGAGTACTTTGCACAAAGTGCACCCGCAAAAAAATAATCCAGAAAGCAAGAAAGTAATCTCCAGTAGTTAAGGCGACTGCTACAAAGGGATTGGAGGAAGAAAAATGATTGAAGTTGGAAGATTATGCATAAAAACCGCCGGCAGGGATGCAGGCAAAAAATGCGTTATTGTTGAAATTCTTGATGAAAGATTTGTTCTAATAGACGGCGAGACAAGAAGAAAGAAATGCAACCATCTGCACCTGGAGCCTTTGGAAGAAAAAATAGATATCAAGAAAGGGGCAAGCCATGCAGATGTGGCAGCTGAATTCAAGAAACTGGGCTTGACAGCAAGGGAGACCAAGCCTAAAGCAAAGAAAGTAAGGCCAAGAAGACTAAGAAGAAGTAAGCTGGCAACAAAACCAGCTGCAAAGCCTGAAGCAAAAAAAGCTGTCAAGAAAACAGCAAAGAAAGCTGTAAAAGAAGAGAAACCTAAGGAAGAAAAGAAATAATTTCTTTTTT
>JAHWHC010000041.1 GCA_019323555.1 Candidatus Woesearchaeota archaeon | reverse complement strand
TGATTGTTTTAAGCGGCTGACCAGAACGATGACGAGCAGGAGGCAATTGAGCAACAGTATTATCCAAGAAAGTAGTTACGTGATACTGCAGCAAGTCCCACAAGTCCTCGATAATAATCTCAGGAGCACCTGCATTAATGTTCTCAAACAATCTCTGGTTTATTCTTACGATATCGCCCAATTTGTGTGTCAAATCGTCTTCAGAACGCTCTCCTGATTCTAGTGTGATAGATGGCCTTATTGTAACAGGAGGTATCGGCATAACAGTTATGACCATCCACTCAGGCCTTGCAAACTTAGGATTAAGACCATATAAGATAGCATCTTCATCAGGAACTTTCTCAAGTCTTGAGCGAACTTCAATAGGACTTAGTTTCTTATCACCTTCAAAGAAAGTAGAAGGTTTTTCAATGCTAATTTTTTGCTGATTTGCCTTACAGTGCGGACATTTCTTGACAGTCTTCAGCTTAGCAATAGATTTTCTAATCTCATCCTGCCTTGCTTCATAACCTTCAGTAGCCTCGACTTCATCAAGATGCTTCTTGAAAGATCCCATCTTGTTCTTAGGGATAAGCAATCTTCCGCAATCCCTGCAAATGCATCTCAATAAATTATGAATGATTGGAATGAACTTTATATGGAAAACAGGCCTTGCTAATTCAATATAACCAAAGTGGCCGATACACTCCTTAAGCTTGCAGCCGCAAGTCTTACATCTCAAACCAGGATCAATAACCCCTAATCTTACGTCCATCAAGCCGCCATCAACTGGATAGCCTTCTTTATCATAAAGTTCTGGAGTCACAATCTTAGCAGAAGCCATCTTCTTGATCATCTTAGAGCTAAGAATACCAAAGACAATACTCTCAACCTGCTTGAAGACAGGGTGCTGCATAGCCTCGACTCTCTCACGGGTCATTGGCTGCTTTTCCTTTACCTCTTCAACAGCTTCCTCTGCAGGAACTTCTTCAGCAGTTTCCTCTACTTTTTCAGATTCTTCTGCTGCTTCCTCTACAGGAAGCTCTTCAGCTTCTTCTTCAGGTGCTTCAACTTTCTCTTCTTCTTTTTTCTTCTTAGCCATTTTAGTACTTACTCTTTAACTGCAGTTTTGGATAGATACCCAATGACTTAAATTCATCAAGTATCAATTTGAAAGCATAACTAAGCTCAATATCATTAACTTCTGAATCACCGCACATAGGGCAGTAACGCTTCTCTTTCTGAGCATCGTAAATCGCGATAAGGCCGCAGCTCTCACAGACAGGAACAACTGTCTTGTCAGAATCAAACCTTTCCTTCAAGAGCAATGAAGCTCCGTGAGCAACAAGAGTGTCTTTCTCCATCTCTCCAAGCCTCAAACCGCCTTCTTTAGCACGGCCCTCGGTAGGCTGTCTTGTCAATAACTGGATAGGACCTCTTGCCCTTGCCTGCAGCTTATTTGCAACCATGTGCTTGATCTTCTGATAATACATGCTTCCAATGAAAATCTTGACCTGGAACTGCTCTCCTGTAATACCATTATACATAGTCTCTGTGCCATCCTCTCTAAATCCTAATGAAAGCAATTCTTTTCTGATTCTTTCTTCTGGCTCTGAACCAAAAGTTGTTGCATCAATGTAACGTCCAGCAAGCGCGCCAGTCTTTCCGCCGATAATCTCAAGAAGATGAGATACAGTCATCCTAGACGGAATACCGTGCGGAGTGAATATCAGATCAGGAACAATTCCAGAAGCAGTAAAAGGCATATCGCTCTGAGGCACAATCAAGCCAATGACACCTTTCTGGCCGTGCCTTGAGACAAACTTGTCGCCAATCTCTGGAATTCTCTGGTCCCTTATCCTTACCTGGACCAGCTTATTGCCTTCTTCATTCTCTGTGATCAAGACAAAATCAACAACACCTTTTTCTCCGTGCCTTAAAGCAACAGAGCTCTCTCTTCTGATGTTTGATGCAAGTGAATAATCCTCAAGGGAACTCAAGAACCTTGGCGGAGATGTCTTGCCGATAACAACATCCTCTTCCTTAACAACAGCCTCTGGATAGACAATGCCGTCTTCCTCCAGCAGCCTGTAATCTCTCTCTGACTTGTAGCCCTTGACTTCTTTATCTGGAATGCAGATCTCGTCTGTCAAACCTCCAGAATATCTTAATTCATCAGCAATAGCAGGCCTGAAATAACTGTTTCTTCCAAGGCCTCTTTCAATACTGCCTTTGTTAAGAATGATTGCGTCCTCCATGTTATAGCCCTTGTAGCACATAACTGCAATAACAAGGTTCTGACCAGAAGGATGCTTGTCAAAATCACACAAGTCATGCATTATTGAATTAACAATAGGAGCCTGAGGATAATGAAGCATGTTAACATCCATGTCAATCCTTACAGGAAAATTAGAAGCATAGAAACCAATCGCGTGTTTCTGGTTCTTAGAACCAATACTCAACCTCGCAGACTGGATGTACTGTCCAAATGGAACCAAAGTTGTGACCAAACCAAGCATACACAATGGAGAAATTTCTAAGTGTGTGTGCTCTGGTGAAAGCTCTTTCTCTTCAAAAGCAACCAATGCATTCTCTTCCTCTGCGGCATCAAGATATTCTATTATGCCCTGGTCAGTAAGATCTTTCCAGGTGATCTCTTTCTTCTGCAGCTGCTTGATGTGCTTTTCTGTAAGCAACGGAATGCCGTCTTTGACTATAATTAACGGCCTTCTTGTCCTTCCTCTCAAGCTCTCAACAAAGATCTGATCTAATTTTTCATCGTAATAGAAATTAACATTAGCGCTCATCACACCAGAACGCCTGTCTGACCTGATCCGCTCTATGAATTCATCTTTATTATCAACTTCGCCGATAAATTTTCCGTTCAAATATACTTCTGTCATTTTACAACGTCTTTAATCCTGCATTTTTTAGTAATTTAATCACATCTGTCTCTTTCAAATCCCTAGAGACCTGCGCCATCAAAGCAAAATTCTTCTTCAAGCCAATGTTAGTACCTTCTGGGGTCTCGCTAGGACACAATCTTCCAAGGTGAGTTGCGTGCAGCTCTCTTGCCTCAAAATTCTCCTGCGTGTTTGATAATGGTGAACCAACCCTCTGAAGATGGCTGATTGTATTAAGATAATTAACCCGCTGGATTCTCTGCGAGATACCTTTTCTTCCGCCAACCCAGTTTCCTGTAGCCATGGCAGAATAAATCCTTGAAGTAAGAAGCTTATCTCTAATTATGATCTTGATGCTTGGGAATTTTCCTCTCTTGACAATCCTCTGGAAGTTATATAATAGGTCACCGATCAGAACTTTAAGGTTGGTCCTGAAAAGATCTGCCAAAAGATCACCAGACATTTTTATCCTCTTGTTCATGTAGTGGTCCTTATCGTCTCTTGGCGTCTCGCCAGTGCTAACTGAAATGAATTTCTTCAGCATCTTGCACAGGTTGTATGCTTTCTGCATCCTGTCATCCTGCTTTGTACCGACATGAGGAAGAAGATACTTGTCAACAATTTCCTGAATTCTTTCCAATCTAATCTCTTTAGACTGTGTTATTCCAATCTTCTTAGCAATATAATCCATTGCTTCTTCAGGAGATTTGATGTTTGCAAATTCAAACAAGTTGATAAGAACCTCGTCATATTGTTTTTGTTTAGAAATAGTCTGCATTATCTCTTCGTCTTTTATTAGACCAAGAGCCTTGATAATGACAATCACAGGAATACGTTTGACCCGGGTAAATGTCAGATAGTACAGGCCGTCTTTCAATCTCTCAACAGTGTGAGGAATCTTATAAGGGCCGCTCTCTGAAAAGATCTTTCCAAGATACGGGCTGATACCTGTCTTTTGAGGCTCCACCAAGAACCGATTTGCTGCCAAGTCCTCTATATTAACTAGAACCCTCTCAGTGCCATTGATTATAAAATAACCGCCAGGATCATCTGGATCCTCGCCTTTCTCAACAAGCTCATCCTTGTTAAGCTTGTTCAAGTGGCAGAAATTGCTCTTCAGCATTATAGGAAGACTTCCTATCTGGGTCACAAAAGTCTCTCTCTGAACATTATTGATATGCGAACTGACCTCAATAAAAACAGGAGCAGCATAACTTATCTTTCTCAATCTTGCCTCAACAGGATAAATAGGCCTTTTAGAACCATCTGCTTCAGTTATCTCTGGCTTCTCAATCCAGATCTTGTCTAAACGAATTTTGAAACTCTCAACATTTGGAGGAATGATTGTAGGCTCTACCACCTTGTTTTCCTCAATAATCTTCTGCAGCTCTTTCTCTACAAAATAATTAAAGCTCTCTATATCTGACATTACAAAAGAGTTCTCGTCAAAATATTTTGCAATCAAAATTTTTGAGTAATTAGGCACTTGTCACCCTCCTATAAAATATAGACTGCCCTGCAGTTGAACTTTTTCTAGAGATCTTGATTATATCGCCTGGCTTGACTTTCAGATGCGCGATTGCCGGGTCTTCCTTGAATATTCTAGGAAGCTCAATACCACTAAGGTTATATTTCTCATTAATCTTCTTTTTTTCAGCTTCACTCACCACAGTGTGTACTGGAACCAATACGTGTTTTGTCACGTCGATTTTTTGAGCCATTTTGTTTTTTGAGCGTTACGGGCCGGACGAGATTCGAACTCGCGACCACCTGATTTCTTCTTTGATGAATAAAAGTCAGGTGCTCTATTGCCCGAAACAAGATTGTTTCTCCAGGCTGAGCTACCGGCCCATTGTGCGATAGTCTCCACTCTACTACTTGATTATAAGTTAAAACGTGAGCAGTATATCTCTATCAATTTTAATAGTCCCCTCTGGCACAATACTGCTTGAAACTCCTGGTTCATTTATAAAGCTTTCGCTTTTAAACCATTTTTTTTGCAGAATTAGCTTAAAGTGGCTCTTATACGCTCAACAAGGTTTGCACTGCCTTTGTACCCATAAGCTCTTGCCCGCGTAGCAATACCATTGAAGCTTTCTGGCTTTGTATAGTCTGGGTCCCTTGTTTCATTATACTCCTCTATTGCACTGTGGATTACCTGTGCATAGTCTCTCCAGAGCGCCTGAGGGATAAATTCAGGAAGAGTAACAATGTATCCTGTTGGGGTACGAAGCATATCATCCATCCTTGGAGTGGTTGGTCGCTTGTACAGCTCTGCAAAAGGATTTATCCTTGGAAACTCCTTACTTGCTTTTTGTGTGTAATCCCTGACAGGACTTATTATTCTTTTGCGCATCTTTTTTCTCTTTATTATCACAGGAGGCAAGCCATTGGCAGTAACTCTTGCGATCTGGTTATCAGGACCTTCAAAATGCAGGCAGGCAGATTCGTAAGGGGTGTCTTTATTCTCTAAAACAGCACCTGCAAGAGTGAATTTTTCCTTATGCAGCTGGGAGAAGATACCCCAGTATAGCCTCTGGATAGGCTCCTCAAAACCGCCTTTTTTCCCTTTTGCAAAAGGAAATTCTTTCAACAGTATTTTATAATCTGCGCGGCCTTCACTGATAAGCTGAATTGTTTGAGAATCGAAAACAGGACATTTGGTCAGTAACTTATCAATACTATAATGAGAGGCATTATCAAAAAACTTCTTTACAAGAACAGACATCTTAAGCGGAGTCAGGTTCCGAACACTTTGCGACAGGAATGGCATCTCCTCAACAGTAAAATACTGCAGGGTCTGCTCGTCAATTGTGTCTGTCCTAAAAGGAACAAAAAACTCCCTTCCAGCAGGCTTATTTCTCACCTTTCCAGGATTTTTTGAGATAAAACTCAGGAAACCCGCAATATCACTGTCCAGTATCTGAATAGGGTAATGTGAATTCTTTCCAGTTATAACATAATACCACTGGCAGTCACAAGAGACATCTGCAAAAAGAATTCCTCTTTCGTCAGAATCCCTGAACGGGCCAGTGATCCGAATCTTATGATATGTTGCATCTGTCCTTGCATCCCCTTTTTTTCTTGCACGGCCAGAGAGAACCGCTTCTCCTGTATGTGGCAATATGCTAATTGCATTTTTTTGCGGCACAAAAATCTCCTGTCCGCCCATATCAACAAAAGTCCTTGTTCCATGATGCCTTGACAAGCTGGACCTGAATGCAGCAGCATCCCGCAGTTCTGCAGGGCGCATGGTGCTAATCTTTCTCCGTACTAACTTGCCTTCTTCATTCCTGCCGACATTGTACTTTTTATCAGGATCAAATGTAAACAAAGGCGCGAAATCCTTATCAGGATTATTTTCCATCTCAAGCCAGACAGCAAACCATTCACTAATCTGGCCAGGCATTGCGCCGTGAACATCGCCCAGAAAAAAATAAGAAGGACTCATGAAAACACGATTCTCTGGATTATGCAAAACCAAACCATAATCAGTCGGCTTTAATTCTGTGTATTCAAAGTCTAAATTCATGAGATAGAATAAACTCCATTGGTTTATAAAACTTCGTCTGGCACAGCACTACAACAAAGCTTATATATAATATAGAATAAGGACGCTATATGGAAATAACACTTGACTTGCGCAAAACAATTGAGCAGAATGCCTCTGATTATTTTGACAAAGCAAAAAAAGCCAAGAAAAAAACAGAAGGCGTTAAAAAAGCATTAATTGAATTTGAGAAAGAAAGAGAAAAAATAGTAAAGCAGAAAGAGCAAGCTGTTTCTATAGAAGAAGAAAAGATAGAAGAGAAAGAGGAGAGGAAGCAAAAACAGAGACTAAAGAAATGGTATGAAAAATTCAGGTGGTTTATCTCCTCTGAAGGATTTCTTTGTGTCGGCGGCAGGGATGCGACCACTAATGAAATAATTGTAAAGAAGCATGCTGATAAAGAGGACATTGTGTTTCACACAGAAGCACCAGGAAGCCCATTCTTTGTAATTAAAACAGAAGGCAAAAAAGTAGGAGAAGCAACACTTAAGGAAGTTGCACAAGCAACTGCAGCATATTCTAGAGCATGGAAAATGGGTCTTGCTACAGCTTTAGTGTATTGGATAAAACCAGACCAGGTTCGCAAGGAATTAGGGCTGCCTAAAGGAAGCTTCATGATACACGGCAAAAGAAACTACTCAGAACCAGTATTGCAGATTGCAGTTGGAATTCTGCCTGACGAACGAGTGATGGGAGGGCCAGTGAATGCAGTAAAGAAAAACTGCGGAAAAATGGTTGTATTAGTCCAAGGCAAAAAGAAAAAAAGTGATGTTGCCAAGAAGATTAAAAAAGAAATCAATGGAGATCTAGATGAGATTATTTCTGCACTGCCTGCAGGAGAATTTGAGGTAAAGAAATAATTATTTTCTTGTAAACAAACTGCATATTTTCTGAAATACATTTCTAGGCAAAGAAGGGGGTTCTACAACAGGCGGCTCCCAAGGGTCTCTATTAAATTCTACAGTAACAGCTGTGTATGCCATGTCTTGAATAGGCTTGCCCTCTTCATCATAAGAAACAACTGTATAAGAACTAGTGCAGCCTGCTAAACGCAAATTGGCAAAAACTTCTTTTTTAGCTGCTTCTACTATTGTTTGCAGAGCTGTAGCATCAATAGGATAGCCATCTTTGCTTTCATGTTCTGCTTTTCTGTATAATACTGGTGAGTTTAGTTTCAAAAGAGCATCACATATTACCTGATATGAATTAACTTTTTCTATGCCGAATCTTGGCAAACTTTCTCCTGGTTCTACATACCTGTGTTCTGCATGACTCCAGGTCTTTACTATTTTTTGTATTGTTTCTCGATCATTTGAACCAACTTTAATTGACAATATTGTCTGTTTTTCATTATCTATTATTTCAACTAAAGAAGTAGCTTCAGGAATATCCTCTCGTGCCTTGCGCAACAAAATTGTCTCTTCATCTTT
>JAHWHC010000040.1 GCA_019323555.1 Candidatus Woesearchaeota archaeon | reverse complement strand
TAGAAAATCCAGATCTTTCTTAATAACACCAATAAAATAAATCAATACTCCTCAGCTTCCCAGAATCTTCTTTAGTTCAGATACAAAGTGATCTATGTCTTTTTTGTTATTATAAATATGCATAGAGACTCTTAATCCTTTTTTTCTTGCAGAAACAACAATATTTTTTTTAAATAACTTAGGAACTAACTCTTTTGCATTTTTTAATTTAACGATCGTGATGCCTGATCTGTATTTTTTTGCAAGAGGAGACACAATTTCTATGTTTAATTCTTTTAATTTTTTCACCAAATAGTCATTCAACTCAAAAATTCTTTTTTGAATATTCTTTTTCCCTATTTTATTTAATAGATCCAAAGCACCCCCTAAAGCAAAAATATTTGGGAAATGCGGGCAACCTACCTCTAGTTCTGATGCATCTTTTTGTAAATTTAGTTTTTTGTTATTCATCAGGTTAGGATTTTTGACACTTTGCCATCCAGCAACAGGATACTGGATCTTGTTAAACCATTTCTTATTCATGTATAAAACTCCTGCACCATATCCTGCCATAGGCCATTTTAAACTTGTAAAAACAAGAAAATCAATATTTGCTTTTTTTACGTCTATAGGCATTGCGCCCATTGCTTGTGTTGCATTAACAACAAAAATTAAGCCTTTTTGTCTGCATAGTTTGCCCAATTCTGCCAAATCTTGCCTAAATCCTGTGCAATACTGAACGTAGCTTGTGACAATAATTTTTGTTTTCTTGTTGATTTTCTTTTTAATATCTTCAATTGAATAAATCGCGTTTTTGGGCTTAACAAAGCGAACTTTATATCTTCTGTTTAACCAAGGAAAAGTTGAAGAAGGAAATTCATCATCCATCGTGATTACTTCTCCTTTTCCCTTTAAAATTTCAGCAATTAAATTCATTCCATGAGAAGTATTTAATGTAAATGCGATTTCATTTTTATCAGCATTGATAAATTTTGCAACAGTTTCTCTGATTTCTTCAGTTCTTTTTAACCAATTTTCCCAAGGCAGATCCCCATCTGCGAGTATTTCATCATAAAATCTTTTTCCTTCCTTGGCAGCTAATTTAGAAACAGGCGATCCTTCGGCAGCATTAATATAAGTATATTTTTTAGTTGCAGGGAACTGTTCTCTTATCTTTTTCCAATTAACCATTGTATCCTCACTCAATACTCTTCAGCTTCCCAGAATCTTCCTTTAGTGATCATTTCCCATTCTTTGATCACTGTTTCCTGGATTTCGCCGATCTGTTCTTCTGTTAAGTGCTTGAAGCGGCCTTGAATCTTAAGGGCTTCTTTGACAGGAATCATCTGAGGCTTGTGATTAATTGTAATCTTCTTTTTATCAATCTCATACAGAGGCCACATGCCTGATTCAACCATAAGTTTTCCTGATTTTATTGTTTCATTCGGCTTCACTAACCAGCCTGGTTCGCAAGGAGATAATAAATCAATGAAAACAGAGCCCTCAACCTTCGCAGCCTTACGTAATTTCTTGATAAAATCAAAAGGATAAGAGACACAAGCAGTAGCACAATACTCCGCCCCTCCCATTGCCATCATCTTAGCCATGTTTTTCCTAGGCAGAGGATTGCCGATAGGCGGAGGAGTTGTAGTGGTTCTTGCATATTTCTCAGTAGCAGAAGTGCACTGGTGGCCTGTATTAGCAAACTGGCAATTGTTATAACAGATGTAGATTATCTTTTCATTCCTGTGAATCATTCCTGAAAGAGACTGCAAACCAATATCATAAGTAGCACCATCACCTGCATAAACAACAACATGAGTGTCTTTGTCTTTTTTCAGAGCTTTCAAGCCCATTAATATTCCAGCAGCAACACTTCCTCCATTTTCAATAGCACCATGAACCCAAGGAACCCTATACGGAGTAAAAGGCCAGGTAGCAGTAAGAGTCATGCAGCCAGAAGAATTAACCATTATAACATTCTTGCCCAAAGCAATAAGCATAAGCCTGATTCCTAAAACAGGATTACAGCCAGCACAAGCAAAAGTACCGCCAGTAATCAAATGCGGTTTCTTCATCTCTTCCTTAATATTAAAATCTACATCTGCCATTTTTTCTCATCTGACTTATTTTTAAGGACATCATTCAAGATATCCATATAATCCTGCTCTGAAACAAAATTTCCACCCAAACCTTGAATATAGTTGCAGACAACTTTCTTAGTTCCTGAAAGAGCCATCTTAATCTCTGGATAAAGTATGCCTCCCATTCCAGGGCAGATATTCTGGTCAATCACAGCAATATGATTTATTTTCTCCAAAGCTTTCCTTAACTGCTTTTCTGGAAAAGGCCTGAACAATCTAATCCTCAACAAACCAACTTTCTTTCCTTTTTTGCGCATCTCATCAACAGCAGATCTTGCAATAGTTGAGTTCGCCCCGATCATAACAATAGCTGCCTTAGCATCATTCATCTTGTACTCATCCAGGAACTCATACTTTCTTCCTGTGAGCTTAGCCCACTCTTTCTGAACTTTATCAATCACATCAAAAGAATCAAGCATTGCCTTGTGAACCTGCTGCCTATAATGCATGTAATCCAGGCCCATTGCAGGAATGCCTAGAGTCATCGGCTTCTTGACATCTAATCTTATCTCTAATTCAGGGTGAGGCAGAAACTTGTCAACAAGCTTCTGCTCAGGAACATCAACCTCTGTTCGAGTATATGAATGCACAAAACCATCCATGTTAACAATCACAGGCAAAAGAATCTTAGGATTCTCAGAAATCTTATAACCCATAATCACGCTGTCCAAAACCTCTTGATTAGTCTCGCAAATAAGCATTATCCAGCCAGCATCACGCATAGCCAAAGTATCATTATGATCAGGCCACAAGCCAATAGGAGCAGAAAGTGCCCTGGATACTGTTGTAAGAACCATCGGAGTCCTGCAGCCAGATATAATAGGAAGAATCTCATGCATCAAGAAAAGTCCTTGTGAAGAAGTAGCTGAAAAAGTCCTTGCACCAGTCATAGAACTTCCCAAGCAAGCACTTGCAGCACTGTGCTCTGACTCTAAAACAACAAACTCTCCTGGAAAATCTCCTTTAGCTTTCCAGGCAGCAATAGTCTCAATGATCTCAGTAGTAGGAGTTATAGGAAAACAAGGGACACACTGCACTTTAGCCCTACGAGCACCCCACGCTGCACAAGCATTACCATCAAGTATGTCAATCATTTTTTATGCAATTTACCTCTCTCTTGCTCAGCTGAAATGCACTTCACAGGACAGACCTCAATGCACAACAAGCAGCCCTTGCAGACCTTCCCATTGCAGACAGGAAAACCTTTCTTATTAAAATCATAAGCAGCATCAGGGCAGTGAAGCCAGCACATGCCGCACTTAATGCACTTCTCATAATCAATAACAGGCTTGAAAGTACGCCAATTAGCACGCTCAATCAACTGCTGCTTCTCAACAGCATGAGGAACGCCTTTTGTCCCAACATTCTTTATATCTGCCTCTTTGATTAACTTGCTCAACATACCACCCTTTCATAACAGATCTTAGCAGCCTGCAGATTCTTCTTGACAGCCTCTGGATGCCTTTTCCCTAACTCAATCTCAACAGCTTTTGCCAGGTGATCAAAATCAATCTCCTTGAAAATCTTGACAAATGCACCTAATAAAGCGATATTAGGAATATTCTGGCCAAGAACCTGCACAGCGACACTAGTGGCATCAACCTTGCAGTACTCGACACTTAATTTCAAGTCTTTAGCAGTATTGATCAACTCTTTAGTTGTCTTCTTTCTTCCCTGAAGATGACAGGATAACTCTAATGTATCATCAAGAACAATAATGTAATCCGGATTCCAGACATACCCTCTTGTGTTTATTTTTTCTTTATCCAGCCTCACAAAACTAGTTACAGGAGCACCTCTTCTTTCAGCTCCGTATAAAGCAAAATCCTGCGTAACATACCCTGCAAGATAGGCAGCTCTAGCTAAAATCTGGGCAGCTTTCTTCACACCCTGACCTCCCCTTCCATGCAGTCTTATTGAAATCATTTTTTATATTTCTTTAGCCAAGGCTCCACCCTTTTCAGAGCCTTTTGTATCAACTTGTAATCTGTAGCAAAAGAAAACCTCACATGGCCCTCTCCGCCTGAGCCAAAATCAGTTCCAGGAACAGCAGAGACCTTTGCCTGAGTAATCATCTTCTTTACAAATCGAACACTATTATTGTCAAAAGATTTTATGTTGCCAAAAGCATAGAACGCGCCCTTGGGCATTGGGCAGCTGATGCCCAGCTCATTCAATCTTGGAACTATTAATTTTCTTCTCCTATCATACTCCTTGACCATCATCTTAGCATGCTTGTCCCCCATCTTCAGGGCCTTGATGCCAACCAACTGGGAGATAGTCGGAGCGCAGACAGTTGAAAAAATATGCATCTTCTTCATAGCCTCTGCAAGCTCCTCATCACACACAGCATAACCAAGCCGGTAACCGCACATAGCAAAACTCTTTGAAAAAGACTGGAAAGTGACTGCATAATCCTCCATGCCATTAAACGAGGCAATAGAGTGATGCTTTGCACCATTATACACAATCTTTTCATAAGCTTCATCAGAAAAAACATACAAATCATACTCAACTGCAATATCCGCAAGCTCTTCTAATATTTTCTTGCTTAGAACATTACCTGTTGGGTTAGCTGGAGAGTTGATCAACAAAACCTTTGTCTTTTTCTTGTTTATCAGTTTTTTAACAGCATCTGGATTAATTGCATAATCATCTTCTTCTTTCAGTTCAACAAATCTTGGATTTGCATTAAACAATTCACAAGTAGGCAGAAAACCCATGTAACCAGGATTAGGAAGAATAATCTGTTCTGAGACATCCAAGCAGCTGGCAGTAGCAAGCATCAAGGCTTCTTGAGAACCGCAGGTCACAACAACATTATCAGGATTTGCTTTTATCTTGTTGTCTTTTTTTAGTTTCTTAGCAATAGCCTCTCTTAGTTCTCTTAACCCGCCTGCAGGAGAATAGTGATTGACTAAATGCGCAACCTTCTTCGTGTGCCTCACTAATTCAGGATGCAGAGGAAAATCCGGCTCACCAGGACCTAAAGAAATAATCTCTGGATGCTCAACAGCAATCTCTATAAGCTTCTCAATCTCCAAGTCAGGAAGCTCCTGCTCCCTCTCTGAAAGCTCAACCATAATACACCTCTTTTAATTATAAATCACAGGCCACACATATATAATTCTTACGGTCACTTCTTCAATGCAGCCTTGATAGCATCTTGGTCATAACCAACAATAATTGTTCCGTTAATGTCCAAGACAGGAACACCCATCTGGTCAGACTTCTTGATCATCTCATCCCTTGCTTTTTCGTCTACACTGACATCATAATCCTTGAAAGCAATCTTCTTCTCTTTCAGAAACTCTTTAGCTTTCCTGCACCAGGGACAGGTGGGTGTTGAGTAGACAATCACTTTTGCTTTTTTCTTGGTCTTTTTCTTAACTTTTTTCTTAGCCATCTTTTAGTGCCTTCTATGGCCTAGATGCCCTCTTTTCTTCTTCTTTTTAGCAGAATCAACCTGCAGCTCTCTTAATGAGACTCCTGCCCAAATAAGATTCAAGACAAGAAAAGGCCATGCCTTAAGATCATATGAATAATATGCCAGCAGCAAAGAGCCGATAATATTCGCGATATCATAAATCACAGAATCACTCTTCCACTTATGGATCTGATTCATGAAAAAAGCCAGCAAAATAATAAAGGCACCTATCAAGCCCATAATCATCGGTGTCATGTGCTATCAGCAGATATTCTTACTTATAAACTTTGCTATCGAAAAGTATATAAACAATGCAACAACCCCTTTTTCTTACAATGACAGACAAAAAAGAACATGCAAATCTTGAAGGCATGCGATTTCACAAGAACGCATGCATGATCACCGGTACTAAACTCTATGCTGCAGACCACGCTGCAATGAGCGGGCTGTGCTCAAACTGCATAATGTGCGGGATGTGTGAGGTCGGACAGAAGGCAAAATCAGGAAGGACACTATTCCCTGGGCCATTTGGAACGACACAATTCGGGGCAGAGAAAAGAATCCCAAACATGGAAGACCTGCAGATAATGCCAGAGCTATATGGCAAAGGATTATTCTTTACAGACACAAGCTCAGAAGGAACACTGGGAGGATTCAAGTGCACTGTCCCATTAGTGATTGCAGGAATGGGCTCAACAAAAGTAGCATCAGACAGAAATGATGAACTCACAATCGGAGCTGCAAAAGCAGGAATAGCAAGAGTGCTTGGAGAGAATTACCTGATAACCTTTGGTGAAGAAAAACTAAAGCACACAATAGACATCTACAAGAAAAATCAAAAAGCGGGTTATGGAGCGATCGTGATACAAGTAAATGCAAATGAACACAAGCTAGGACTTGCAAAAATAGCAGCAGACCTAGGCGCAGATGCAATAGAATTCAAGATAGGACAAGGAGCAAAACAAGGACTAGGCGGAGAGATACAGTTTGAAGGAGAAGAGATGGCTGAGAAATTCAAGAAAGCAGGATACCTTGTGATTGAAAAAGGTGAAGGCAAATATGAAAGACATGCATTCCCAGGAAGCTTAAGCTCAGAATCACTAAGAGAAACACTGAAAGAATATGCAAGCTATGGCAAACCACTATGGGTAAAAACTGGAATGGGCATAGGCATAATCAAATTAATTGAAGAACTGGATAAAATCAAGAAAGAAGAAGACATTCCTATTGAAATACTGACAGTAGACGGCTTTGGGGGCGGAACAGGGATGAGCCCATGGCTGGTCATGAATGAAATGAACATGCCATCAGGAGCGTTGTTTGCTGTCTTGAAAAAGAGACCAAGCTTTGACATAATATTAGCAGGAGGATATAGTACTGGCTTTGATGTTGCAAAAGCAATGATGCTAGGCGCAGACGGAGTAGCAATGGGAAGGCCATTCTTGATAGCATCAAAACAAGAAAACGGCATAGAAAACTTCTGCGAAGCACTGAGCGAAGAACTAAGAATGACTGCAGTAACACAAAAAGTAGACAAGGTCTCAAAGATGGTAGGCAAAAGAAAATCATTGTTTGCCCTATCAAAAGAAGCAAAAAACATGTTTGGCATAACAACAGAGCCAAAGGATGTGTTGTAAAATGAACAAATACACAAAATACGGATTAATATTTGGAATATTGTTTGTTATCGTGCTATTGCTGGCAGAATATGTAAACTATGCACTAGGATACATACTGGGCTATTCCATGACAATGCTTGGACTGCCTGAAATGCCTTTAGCAGCGGCAATAATAGCGTATACCATAGTTGTGCTGATATTCCTGCTAGCTGGATACCTTATAGGGGGACGCAAATAATGGATTATGATCCAGACAAAGAAAAAGGATACGTGATTCGCGCACCAGGCAGCAAAGTTCACACACCATCTGAGGAATATTACGCTTTCCTGCTGGAATACATTGGCGAGATACAGCAAGACATAGAAGAAATAAACAAAGAAAGAGAAAAGCAGGAATAATCTATAATCAAAACCTTAATATAATCCTTATTCTTCTTTCTTCTTAAAATGGGTGACAAGAAGCCAGTACTGGGCATTGTATCATTTTCCTGCGACCAGGGATGCCAGTTCACAATACTTTTCATTGAAAAATTACTAGAAATCTTCAAGAAATTTGATGTTCAATACTTCCACCTTCTGAAAGAAAAGAACAGGAAAGCAAAATTCGATGTCTGCTTTGTTGAGGGCGCAATAACCACAAAAAAAGAAGTGGAAAAACTCAAGAAAATCAGAAAAGACAGCAAAATAATAGTAGCACTAGGGGCCTGCGCCTGCCATGGAGGAGTTCCTGCAATGCGAAACTTTGTAGAGAACAAGGAGCTTGAGAAGTATGTCTACAACCAAGGGATGCTCAAAGGCTCAATACCTGCAGCAGGAATAGGGGAGTATGTCAAGGTAGACTATTACATGTATGGATGTCCTATCATTAAAGAAGAATTCCTGAATTTCTTGAATCAATTCCTTAAAGGAAAGATACTGAAAGAATTTGAGGGGCCTGTATGCGCAGAGTGCCCAAGACGCGGCAAGCCAGAGTGTTTCTTGCGGCTCAAGAAAATCTGCCTAGGGCCAGTAACACACGGCGGATGCTCTGCAATCTGCACTAAAGGAAATTTTGAGTGCATGGGGTGCAGAGGACCAAGACCAAAAACAGATTATAAAGCAGAAATCAATTTGTTTAAATCATTCGGGCTTGATGAAAAAGAAATAATGGGAAGACTGAACATGTTCAAGAATATTGAAAATGGCAAAAAAAATAAACCTAAATCATATAACAAAAATAGAGGGCCATGCTAAACTCCATATCAAGATAGATAAAGGAGAGGTCAAGAAAGTAGAACT
>JAHWHC010000039.1 GCA_019323555.1 Candidatus Woesearchaeota archaeon | reverse complement strand
GTCTTGATTGCCACTAGTGTTGCTGAGGAAGGTCTGGATATTCCTAAGGTTGATTTGGTCATGTTTTATGAGCCCCTGCCTAGTGCTATTCGTACTATTCAAAGAAGGGGCCGTACAGGAAGGCAGGACAAAGGAAGAGTTATTGTTTTCTTGGCAAAAAATACTCGTGATGAAGGTTATCGTTGGTCTTCGTTTCATAAGGAGAAAAGGATGCATCGTGTTCTGAAGGATTTGAAGAGCAAACTGCAGTTGAGAAAAGAGGCGCAGCCAAAGCTTGCTAAGTTTTGTGATGATGTCCAGAAGATTAAGATTTTTGCAGATTATCGTGAGAAAGGCTCTGGCACAATAAAGGAGTTGTGTGACTTGAATGTTGACTTGAAGTTAGAGATGCTTGATTCTGCTGATTATGTTTTATCTTCTAGAGTTGGTGTTGAGATTAAGAATGTGAAGGATTTTGTTGATTCTATTGTTGACGGCAGGTTATTAGGGCAGTTAAAGGTTTTGAAGGAAAAGTTTGAGCGCCCTGTTGTTATTATAGAAGGTCAGGAAGATATGTTTTCTATGCGTAATGTTCACCCAAATGCTATTCGTGGTATGCTTGCGACTATTGCTGTTAGTTATGGCATTCCTGTAATCCAGACTAAAGATTTCAAAGATACTGCCCACACGTTGTTAGCAATGGCTCGTCGTGAGCAGGAAAAAAATGGCGACAAGGATTTTTCTTTGCATTCTTGTAAAAAGCCTTTGACCCTGAAAGAGCAGCAGGAATATATTGTTTCTTCTCTTCCTAGTGTTGGCCCTAGTGCTGCAAAGGAATTGCTTAAGCATTTTAAGTCTGTCAAGAATGTTGTTAATGCTTCTGAAGATAAATTAAAAGAAGTGAATAAAGTAGGACAAAAGATTGCGAAAGGCATCAAGGATGTTGTTGAGAAAGAATATGATTAATCAACCAAATCCTTATGCGCATTTACAAATGCTTTGATGCTTCTGTCATATGTTCTCTCGATTTCTGGAGGGAACAGGCATCCTGGTAATTCGCCGTTTTCTCTGTGTTCTCGTATGCATTCGCAGCAAAGTCCTCTTTTAGGGCAGTTGTATGTGCATGTGCATTCTTCTTTGTTTTTTTCTTTTTGGCATTCCATTTTATACCTTAAGTGAGTTCAATCTTTTGATTCTTTCCTGCATTGCAGGGTGTGTTGAGAATAAACTAACTAGCCCTCTTGCATTGAATGGGTTTGTTATAAATAAGCTGCTTGTTGCAGTATTCCCAAACCGGATAGGATTGTGTTTGTTTGCTTGCTCTAGTTTGTGCAGTGCACTTGCTAGTGCTTTTGGTTCTTTTGTGAAGTGTGCTCCTGTTGAGTCTGCAAGATACTCTCTTGATCGAGATATCGCAAGCTGAATTATCACTGCGATTATTGGCGTTAGTATTGCTAAGAACAATAAGCTTAGTCCATTTCCTCCTCTTTCATCTCGCATTCCACCAAATATTGCTGCAAATCTTGCCATGAATGCCAAGTAGGATATCACTGCTGCTATTGTTGCAGCTATTGTTGAAACCAATATATCTCTGTTCTTGACGTGCGCAATCTCATGTGCAATTACTCCTTTTAGTTCTTTATCGTCGAGAATGTTGATTATTCCTTGTGTGCATGCAACTACTGCATTTTGTGGGTTTCTTCCTGTTGCAAATGCATTTGCATTGTCTGTAGGCACTATGTAAACTTTTGGTTTAGGGATTCCTGCGCTTTTAGAGACCTCTTCAACGATTTTGTGTAACTTAGGATACTCTGATTTTTTTGCTGCTTGTGCCCTATACATTCTTAATACGATTTTGTCAGAATAAAAGTAGCTTCCAAAGTTCATCAACACTGCTATTGCCAGTGCAATGCTTAATCCTGTTGTTCCACCTATTAATTGCCCTGCTACTAGCATTAATGCTGTTAATATTCCGAGTAATAGTACTGTCTTTATTTGGTTCCACATAGTTACACCCCGATACTTATTTATTGCGGGTCTTTATAAACTTTATCCAAGCAGTTTAGAATTATTGTAAGATTTTCTGAATATTGATCTTCTTTCCCGTTTACTATGATGTAATTCTTCACATGTCCTTTGATATAGTCCAGGTTTCTTATGAATCCTTGTGTTTCTGGCTTATAGATTGTTCTATATCCTCCACGTACTGCGCCTCCAGGATAATTATATTTTGTCACATTGCCTGTAAAAAAATTGTATGAATACTGCTGTGCTGGTGCTCCTGCGCCTATCTTATAGTCACTCAGCGTTATCGTATTTTGGTCTACACTGAATTTTCTTGTGTATCCTTCTTCAGGATGAAAGTCAAGTCGCATCTCTGGCAGGTCAAAGCACTGTCTTGGTACTGTTGGGCTGCGTTCTGTTTTCTCTTCTATTGCAGAAATACAGGCTACTAAAAGAATTAGCACTGTGATAATTAGTATTTTCCGCATCATTGATCTCTGTCCAGATATCTTTTCCGTTTGTCTGGATCAAGTGCGCCTAACTCTACTAGGAAATATGCAGACAGCACATCATTTGGCCTTAAGTCGCGTTTGTATATTCTTGATAAGTCCTGCACCATCTCTTCTTTGCTGTTATACTCGTCCAGCATGGCCAATCCTTCTGGAAAATCCTTTAGATGTGCAACAATTACTAACGGTATCCCAACATATCCTACATGTTTACGATAATCTGGATCATCTGGTCTTGTTGTGATTATCGGTGTTTTTGTGAACCCCTCTGGCACGCGCACACCGTGCGGTGAAAATCTAACAGTTACTAGTTCTTCTCTTGAGATTATTTTTGGAAGCAAATGTTCGTAAACCCTTAATTCTTTGTCAACAATGGCATTTAATCTCCAGTCTCGCTCAATTTCTCTTAGAAATACTCCTGCATCGTTAATATCTGGCATGTATGGTTTTATCATTTTCCCACCCCGCACAGCAGTATATCCTGCCCCTTAATATAGTTTACTCTCCACTGGACACTCTATCGCAACAAATATATACTACCCTATTATTCATTTATTTGGGGGCAATATGGCAATTCATCTCAGTACTTTATTGAAATTTTACAAGAGAAAAGATATCTGTGATGCTATTGTAAAGGCTGCTGATGATAAAGAGGTTGCTATTAAATTCGGTGATAAGGGTTTTGGTAAAAGGCCTGATGTCTTGAAATACCCGAAGGATGTTCTTGAGTTTGCTAAGAAAGGAGCTACTTCTTTTCATTGTTCAGAGGAATTATGGGTTAACCCTTTACAACTCAATCCGACGCTATCGAGAAAAGATATGGATGAGTTAAGGAAAGGCTGGGATTTGGTATTAGACATTGACTGTCCTGTCTGGGAGTATTCTGCTATTGCTGCGGATTTGCTAGTTCAGGCATTAAAGTATCATGGCGTCAATACGATCTCTGTTAAGTTCTCTGGCAATCATGGTTTTCATATTGCTGTTCCTTTTAAGGCCTTTCCAAGAACTGTTCATGGAAAGCCCACAAGAATTCTATTTCCAGAAGGTCCTAGGAAGATTGCAGCTTATCTTGGTGAGATGATTCGTTCTCATCTTGCGCGTAAATTGATTGAATACGAGAACATCAAGACAATCTGTAAAAAGATTGATAAAGATTTTACTGCAGTCGTTAAAAACGGCAGATTTAATCCTTTTGAGGTATTACAGATAGATACAGTATTGATAGCTACTAGACATTTGTATAGGATGCCTTATGCTTTTAATGAAAAATCTGGGTTGATAAGCATTCCTATTAAGCCAGAGGATATCTTGAAGTTCAAGAGGGAAGATGCCCTTCCTGAAAATGTAAAGGTTAATCTGAATTTTCTCGACCAAAAGCCAGTGCCTAATGAAGCAAAAAAATTAATTCTTCAGGCTTTTGATTCTGAGGTTAAGGAGCAGGAGATTAAAATAAAGTCAACCAACGGTGATTTCTCAAGCCCGGAGAATGCTGTTCCAGAGGATTATTTTCCTCCTTGCGTAAATAATATTCTTAAGGGCTTGCAGGATGGCAAAAAACGTTCTTTATTTGTGCTGACGAATTTCTTGCATAGCTGCGGCTGGGAATATGATAAGATAGAGGAATTGCTGGAAACCTGGAACAAGAAGAATCCTGATCAGTTAAGGGAGGTTATAATAAAGGGCCAAGTGCGGTATCATAAGGCTAACAAGAAAAAGGTTCTTCCCCCTAATTGTAATAATAAGTCGTATTATCAGGACATGCACATCTGCACCCCGGATAATTTTTGTCCTAAGATAAAGAATCCTGTGAATTATGCTATTCTCAAGCAAAAGTTAGTTTATTTAACAAAAGACAAGGAAAAACCTAAAAAAGTTAAAAAGGTTAACAAGGTACCTATTGACCAATAGCAACCTTTATAAACAAACTTGTGTTTCTTTCACAAATCTGACTAGCCTGGAAAGAAGCATTTCAGTACAAACGTCGGAGGTGGAGATTAACTCTTTTACTTCTACGAAATGCTTCAACGGTTCTGTCGGTATTGAGGGGTGTGTACTAAAGTACACCATCTTATTCAAAAATGCCAACAAAAAGAAGTCCAAGAAAAGGAAGTATGCAGGTTTGGCCGAGGAAAAAGGCCAAGTCAGAATCAGTTAGAATTAGGTCTTGGGCTAAATCAAAAGACATAAAGCCTCTTGGTTTTCCTGGATACAAGGCAGGCATGACTCATATTCTTATAACAGATAATCGCGCAAACTCCATCACTAAAGGGGAAGACATACGATTCCCTGTGACAGTGATTGAGTGCCCTCCAATCAAGCTGATTGGCTTCACACTCTACAAAAAAGACGCTTATGGTCTTCATGCTTCTTCTCAAATTCTCGCTGACAAACTGGATAAAGAGCTTGCAAAGAGATTTCCTTTGCCAAAAAATCCTAAGAAAAAAGCCAGCGACGTAAAGATAGAGGAATATGAAAATTTGATGCTTTTGGTTCAGACACAGCCAAAACTCACAGGCATTGGCAAGAAAAAGCCAGAGGTTTTTGAGCTTGGTATTGGCGGTGACCTGAATGCTAAATTTGATTATGCTAAAAACAATCTAGGAAAAGAGCTGAAAGTTGAGGATGTTTTGCAGGAAGGCATGGTTCTTGATTCTCACGCAGTCACCAGAGGAAAAGGTTTCCAAGGTCCTGTCAAAAGATTTGGTGTTGCTATCAGGCGCCACAAGTCAGAGAAGACCAAGAGAGGTCCTGGTTCTCTAGGTCCTTGGCACGGCAAGCTTAACTGGACAGTATCTCACGCTGGCCAGACAGGCTATCACCAGCGTGTTGATTACAACAAGTGGCTTATCAAGATCGGCAAAAAACCTGAGGAAATAAATCCTAAGGGCGGCTTTCTCCATTATGGTGTCATAAAAAACAACTATGTTCTTATCAAAGGCTCTATTCAAGGGCCAGCTAAAAGAATGATCAAGCTTATACAGGCTGTTCGGCCTGATCCAAAGATTCCAAAAGATGCGCCAGCTATTACATATGTATCTTTAGAGGCAAAGCAGTAAAATGGAACTAAAAATATTATCAGCACAGAATACAGAAACCGGCAAGAAAAAGCTGCCAAAGCAGTTTAGCGAGCCTGTTAGAGCAGACCTCATCAAGAGGGCTGTTGAGGTAATACAATCCCATAACAGGCAGCAGTATGGTTCTGATCCTTGGGCTGGTATGAAGCATAGTGCTAAGTTGAGCAAGAAGCGTAGGGAATACAGGGCATCTTATGGCCACGGGATCTCAAGGGTTCCTAGGAAGATCACCTCTAGGAGAGGGACGCAGTTCAATTGGACTGCTGCAATTGCTCCTGGAACTGTTGGCGGGCGAAGAGCGCACCCCCCAAAAGCAGAGAGAGTTTATGATAAAAAGATTAATGATAAAGAGAGGAAAAAAGCAATCCGTTCTGCGATTGCAGCTACAGTGAATAAAGAGTTTGTCAAGGAAAGAGGCCATGTGCTGCCTGAAAAATTTCCATTCCTTATTTCAAAAGACTTTGAGAAGCTTGACAAGACAAAGGTTGTTCTTGACAGCCTGAAAAAATTAGGTCTTGACAAGGATCTTGCGCGCGCTGCAAAGAAAAAAGTGCGTGCTGGCAGAGGAAAAGCAAGGGGAAGAAAATACAAGAAAAGCAAGGGCGCTTTGATTGTAGTCTCAGGAAAATGCAAGCTGTTGAAAGCTGCTGAAAATATTCCTGGAATTGACATTATTGAGATAAAAAATCTTAATGCAGAGCTTTTGGCTCCTGGTGCTCAGCCAGGAAGGCTTACTTTATTCACAGACTCTGCGATTGAGACACTTGAAAAAGAAAAACTGTTCATGTAAAAATGGAATCACTACGAGTAATCAAATATCCATTGGCGACTGAGAAATCAATCAGGCTGATGGAGGCAGAGAACAAGTTGATTTTTGTAGTGGATGCTAAAGCAACCTGTGCAGATGTCAAGAAAGCTGTTGAAGAGGTTTTCAAGGTGAAGGTTGACAAGGTTAATACTTACATAATGAAGGGCAGTAAGCGCGCATATGTCAAGTTTGCAAAAGAATTTCCTGCAATTGACATTGCAACAAATCTTGGATTGATGTGATAAGATGGGAAAGAATCTGATACAACAAGCGCGGGGAACAGGAAGCCCAAGATACAAGGTTCCAAGCTTCCGGTTTAAGACAGATGGAAAACTGCGATCCCCTAAAGCTGAATGTATTAATGGAAAGATTCTTGATATCTTGAATTGCCAGGGCCACTCTGCCCCTATTATCAAGGTAAAGTATGATGATGAGGAAACAAGATTGATGATTGCTCCTGAAGGTGTCCGTGTTGGTGACACTCTTTCAGCTGGTGCAGGTGCTGCAGCTGAGACAGGAAACATACTTTTGCTTGGCGAGATTCCTGACGGTACATTCATATTCAATATAGAGAGCCAGCCAGGTGATGGCGGAAAGTTTTGCAGGGCGTCAGGAAATACAGCAAGACTGCTCACAAAGACAGATAATTTTGCAACAGTCCTGCTTCCTTCAAAAAAACAGAGAAAATTCAATGTTAAATGCCGTGCAATGGTTGGAATAATCGCTGGCGGCGGAAGGCATGAGAAGCCTATCTTAAAGGCAGGAGTCATGCATCACAAGAAAAAAGCAAAGAACAAGCTGTATCCAAGGACAGGTGGCTCAAAGATGAATGCTATTGATCATCCGTTTGGTAACAAGCGTTCAGCGCGTAAGGCAAAGCAGAAGCCAGTTTCAAGATTTGCGCCGCCTGGTAGGAAGGTCGGTAAGCTTGCTGCAAGAAGGACTGGTAAGAGGAAATAACCATGGCAAAGATAT
This sequence comes from Candidatus Woesearchaeota archaeon, assembly GCA_019323555.1. Taxonomy (GTDB): domain Archaea; phylum Nanobdellota; class Nanobdellia; order Woesearchaeales; family ARS49; genus WJJT01. The sequence goes on along the minus strand of JAHWHC010000039.1, from coordinate 19,585 downwards.
TTTTGTTTAGAGGTAAAAAAGCTGAAGAATTGAAAAAAATGTCTCTTACAGAGTTTGCAGATCTTTTGAAATCAAGAGAGAGAAGGTCCCTGAAAAGAGGATTCACGCCTGCTCAAAAGAAATTGCTTGAGGCCCTGAAAAAAGAGAAAAGGGATTACAAGACGCATTGCAGGGATATGATCGTACTTCCTGAGATGATTGGAAAATCAATCAGGATTCATAATGGCAAGGAGTTTGTCATGATTAAGATTACAGAAGAAATGCTTGGTCACAGGCTTGGGGAGTTTGCAATCACCCGTAAGAAAGTTGCGCACTCTAGCCCAGGTATTGGTGCTACAAGATCAAGCGCGAGCTTGTCAGTGAGGTAAACATGAGTTACAAGTATTCAACAAGGATTGGAGAAAATTGTGCAAAAGCAGTAGGCCTGACTCTGCCGATCTCACGAAAGCAGTCTATCATGATCTGCAAGTTTATCCGGAACAAGAATGTTCAGCTTGCTAAAAAGCACCTTGCAGAGGTCATTTTAAAGAAACGCGCAGTTCCTTTCACAAGGTTCAACGATGATATGGGCCACAGGGCAGGAATGGCTGCAGGAAGATATCCTGTTAAAGCTTGCCAGAACATACTTGCCTTGCTTGAATCTGCTGAAGCAAATGCTCAGTTCAAGGGCTTGAGCACTGCTGATTTGGTTGTTATGCATGCCAGTGCGCAGAAAGGCCCGGGTTCCTGGCGTTACGGCAGGCACACGAGAAGGCAGGCAAAGAGAACTCATATTGAAATCGTGCTTGAGGAGAGAAAGGGCGTTAAGAAAGCAACAAAGCAGGAGAAGGCAAAGCCAAAAGAAGCAAAACCTGTTGAAGCTCCTAAAAAAGAAAAGCCTGTTGTAAAGGAAGTTAAAAAAGAGAAGCCAAAAGAAGAGCAAAAGCCTCAAGAAAAAAAGCAGGAAGCAAAAGAAGAGGTTAAAGAGAAATGATTGAAAGAAAATTACTGAAATCAAAAATGAAGGAATTCCAGGTAGAGGATTACATAGCCAAGACTCTTCAGAATGCTGGTCACTCTCACACAAAACTTGTCAAGACTCCTCTTGGCGAGAAGATCATCATCTTTGCTTCAAGGCCAGGCATTGTTGTTGGCCGAAAAGGAGAGAATATCAAGAAGCTAACTAACACTTTAAAGAGAAAATTCAAGTTTGAGAATCCGCAGATTGAGATTTCAGAAGTTGAGAATCCAAATCTTGATGCGCAGATTGTTGCTGAAAAGATTGCTTCAACTCTTGAGCGTTTTGGTCTTAAGAGATTCAAGGCAACAGGCCATAAGACCCTTAGTGATGTCATGGGTGCTGGAGCAATCGGTATTGAGATTGTCATGTCTGGAAAGATTCCAAGCACAAGGGCAAGAAGCTGGAGATTTTATTCAGGTTACCTGAAGAAGTGCGGGGACATTGCCTTGACAGGAGTCAAGACAGCATATGCTAGTGCCCAGTTAAAGTCAGGAACAGTCGGTATTCGTGTAAAGATAATGCCGCCTGATGTAAAACTGCCTGACGATATCGAGCTTACTGAAGAGCCAGCACAGGATGTTGAGGAAATCAAGGAAAAATGAAGCTTAAAGATCTTAAAGCAATGCCAGAAGAGGAGCTCAAGATTAAGAAAACAGAGCTCTTGAATGAGCTTATCAAGGAAAAGGCTCAGGTAGCTACTGGCACTGTTCCAAAAAACCCAAGCAAGATCAAGCTTGCAAGAAGGACAATCGCAAGGATAAACACTATTCTTGCAAACAAGGAGGTTGAGAAAAAAGCATGACAGCATGTCCAAGATGCGGTCTACCACAAGACCTTTGTGTTTGTGAGAGCATAGCAAAAGAGAGCCAGAAAATTATCGTGAAGATAGAGAAGAAAAAGTATGGCAAAAAATACACAACAATACACGGGATCGACCCAAAAGAGATCGACCTCGATAAGCTGGCTAAACAATTGAAAGCAAAATTTGCTTGCGGAGGAACTGTCAAGAGCGGCGTTATTGAGCTGCAGGGTGGCGGTGGAAAGTCTCCTGCTGCAGAGCAGAGGCACCTGGGCGAGGTAAAGCAGATTTTGGTGGAGAATGGCTTTGCTCCAGAAACAATATTGATCAAGTAAACAATGCAAAAGGTCAAAAAGCTTGTCAAGGACGAGCTGATCGGTAGGACTGTTGAAATCATTGGCTCTGCCAACGCGGCAAATATTGGCATCTGCGGCAGGATTGCAGATGAGACCAAACATTTGCTGGTCATCGAGACCTCAAAAGGGCTGAAAAAGGTCCTTAAGAAAACAAGCACCTTCCAGATAACATATCTGGGAGAGAAAGTCACGCTCAAAGGCGAGCTTTTATTTGGCGCGCCTGAAGAAAGAATCAAGATAAAGGTGAAAAATGAAAACAGAAGCTAAGGACAAAAAACAACCGGATTTTGGTAGCTTGAGCCTTAGAGGACGTACTTTTAGAGGGGTTGTTATCAATGATATCATGCAGAAAACAGTCACAGTAGAGTGGGAGAGAAGAAAACACAACACCAAGTATGAAAGATACGAGAAAAAGAGGACACGTGTTAAAGCTCACAATCCTGAAAGTGTTAATGCTAAGAAAGGGGATCTTGTTGAGATACAGGAGTGCAGGCCTTTGAGCAAGACAAAGAATTTTGTCGTTGTTAAAAAACTGGGAGAAGAGAGATTGTTTGCAGAACGGGCAAAATCTCTTGAAGAGTCCAAGGTCAAGCAGAAGAAGGCTGAAAAGCATGTTGAAGAAAAAAGAAAAGAGCCTGAAGAAGTAGAAGAGGCCCCTGAAGAGATAGAGGAATCAGAAGATGAAAGCGATTAAGGCATCTATTGGAAGAGTACTGCCGCACAATGCGAGGATACTTGCTTGTGATAATTCAGGCGCGAGGATTTTGAAAGTCATCAGTGTATTTGGTCATAAGACAAGAAAAGGAAGGTACTCTGCAGCAGGTATCGGCGATAAGATCAAGGCATCTGTTGTTGTTGGAAAGCCGGATATGCGTAAGCAGGTCGTGACAGCAGTTATTGTCAGGCAGAAAAAAGAATACCTTCGTAAAGACGGCACAAGGATAAGATTTGAGGACAATGCCGCAGTTATACTTAAAGATGAGTTAGGCAACCCAAAAGGGACCATGATCAAAGGTCCTGTTGCAAAAGAGGCTTGTGAAAGGTGGCCTAATGTCGCAAAAATAGCAAGCAACGTTGTTTAGAGAGGTAAAAAATGGATTGGTCAAGCGCTTGGAAATCAAGCAAACAACCGAAAAAGCAGAGAAAATATGCAAGAAACGCTCCAAAGCACGTGCAGGGCGCACAATTAGGTAGTCACCTCTCTCCTGAGTTAAGGAAAAAATACAGCAAGCGTGCAATGCGTGTAAGAAAAGGGGACAAGGTTAAAGTCATGGTCGGAACATTCAAGGGAAAGACAGGCAAGGTTGACCGCATTGACACTAAAAAACAAAGAGTCTTTATTTCAGGCGTTGAGATCCTGAAAAAAGATGGAAGCAAGGCTCTTTATCCTGTTAAACCATCTAATTTGATGATTCAAGATCTTGATTTAAGTGATAAGAGGAGAATAAAGAAAGCAAAATGAAATCACACCTAAAAAGATTAGTCACACCAAAAAGCTGGACACTGCTTAAGAAGGAAGATACGTTTGTAGTCAGACCTCGGCCTGGCGCACATCCAGCAAAGCTCAGCATGCCTATTACTTTACTGCTTAAGAGATTGGGCTATGCCTCAACTACTGCAGAAGTAAAGAAGATTTTGAATACAAAAGAAGTGCTTGTTGATGGCAGGCGTGTCAAGGAGCACAAATTTCCTGTTGGATTGATGGATGTTATCACAATCAAAGATACAAATGATGCTTTGAGGATTGTGCTTGATAAAAAAGGCAGGTTGAAAGTTATTCCTGCTGACAAGGATGAAACAACGTTTAAGTTGTGCAGGGTCAAGAAAAAGACTGCCTTGAAGAAAGGAAAGATTCAGCTTAATCTTTCTGATAACAGGAATATTTTGACAGACAAGACCGCTGTTAAGGCAGGCGATACTGTCCTGATTACAGTTCCTTTCCAGGAGATCAAGGAGCATCTTCCGCTTGAGAAGGGCGCCCTGATTTATTTGATTGGCGGAAAGCACATTGGCCACAAAGGAATTATTGATAATATTGAAGGCGATAAGTTGATTTTTACAGAAGCAAAGAAAAAATATGAATCACTGAAAAGATATGCCTTTGTTATTGGCAAAGGAAAAGAGGCAATCAAGCTAGAGTAAAATGAATCAAATGCAGCAATTGAGGATAGAGAAAGTCACCTTGAATATTGGTGCAGGCAAGGACCAGACCAAGCTAGATAAAGGAATTGTTTTGATTAAGGCAATAACTGGAATAGAGCCTATTAAGACAGTGACCAGCAAAAGAATTCCTGGTTGGGGCCTGAGACCTGGTCTTCCTATTGGCTGCAAGTTGACATTAAGAAAGAATAAAGCTGTAGATATTTTGAAAAGGCTGCTTGAGGCAAAGGACAAAAAGCTTGCTGAATCGCAGTTTGATGATCAAGGAAATATTTCATTTGGAATCCATGAATATATAGATATTCCTGGAGTTGCTTACGATCCTAAGATTGGAATAATGGGTCTTCAGGTTTGTATCTCTCTTGAGAGGCCTGGTTTCAGGGTTAAGCGAAGGCGTCTTGAGCCAAAGAAGATTCCCAAAAAACACCAGATAAGCAAAGAAGAGGCTATCAAGTTTATTCAGGATAATTTTGGTGTAGTTGTAGGTGATATTGCATGACTATAAGCGATTGGAGAAAGGTCTTGAAGCAGTTAAAGCCAAAACCTGCTAAGATGAAGAAGTACATCAAGCATAATGCCCCGAAAGAACGGGCTGTTGGCAGGAGAAAGGTTAAGTGCAGCCAGTGCGGAAGGTACGGCGCGCATGTCAGCAAGTATGGGCTTGAGCTGTGCAGGCACTGCTTTAGGGAGATTGCTCCAAAAATAGGTTTCAAAAAATATAGTTAAGGTGTAAAAATGAACAATGATCCATTAGCAAATGCATTGTCCGCAACGCTGAATTACGAGCTTGCGGGAAAGAAAGAGATAATCATTAGTCCGACCTCTAAAGTAATACTGGGGGTTTTGAAAATACTTAACACTCACCAATATGTTGGGCAGGCTGAGCAGATTACAGACGCAAGAGGCGGTTTTATCAAGCTGCACCTGCTTGGAAACATAAACAAGTGCGGAGTTATCAAGCCGCGGTTTAGTGTTGGCTGGCAGGACTTTGACAAGTTTGAGAAAAGGTATCTTCCTGCTAAAGGCATGGGCATTATTATAATTTCAACACACAAGGGGCTTATGACTCTTGATGAAGCAAGAGAAAAGCAGATTGGAGGAAAATTAATAGCTTACTGTTACTAAAATGAAGCAAGATATTGAAGAAACTATAGAAATTCCTGATGGAATTCAGGTAACTGCTGATAAAGAAGTAGTGGTAAAAGGCCCGAAAGGCGAGCTGAAAAGAAATTTCATTTATCCAGGTATTATCACCAAAGTTGATGGTAAAGAGATCAAGATTAATGCTAAGAATGCCACAAAGCGTGAGAAAAAATTGATTTATACGTATCGGGCGCATTTAGTTAACATGATGAAGGGTGTTCAAGAGCCATGGGTCTACAAGCTCAAGGTTTGTGCAAGCCACTTTCCGATGAATGTTAGTGTTAGTGGAAAGGAATTCATTGTCAAGAACTTTCTTGGAGAAAAAGTTCCAAGAAAACTGTTGATAAAAGAAGGCGTTACTGTGAAAGTTGATGGAAAAGATGTCCTTGTTGAGTCAATTGATAAAGAACTGGCAGGAAACACTGCCTCAGAGATTGAATTGCTTACTGTTGTCAGGGGGCGTGACTTGCGTGTTTTCCAGGACGGCATTTATATTACTGAAAAGGCAGGTAAACCAATAAAATGAGTGTTAAAGAAAGTTTAAAATTGAGAAAACAGATCAAGAGCAAGAAGCCTAAGTATCTTAGAGAGGATTATCATAAAAAGAAGGCTGTTAGCAAAAAGTCTTGGAGAGGCCCTAGTGGAAGGCACAGCAAGATGAGGCACGGCTTCCAGGGTCACAGGGCAACTTTGCAGGTAGGGTATGGTTCTCCTAGAGAAGCAAGGCATTTGCACAGTTCCGGCTTGCTGCCTGTTCTTGTTTGCAATATTAATGAATTGTCTGCTCTTGATAAGTCTAAGCAGGCTGCTGTTATTTCAAGTTCAGTAGGAATCAAGAAAAAGGTTGAGATTGTCAACAAGTCTAAAGAGCTTGGCGTAAAGGTGATTAATGTAAAGGATATCGCTGCGTTCCTGCAAAAAATTGATGATCAATTAAAGAAAAAGAAAGAGAAAAAGGAAAAAGTTGCAAAAGACAAGGCAGCTAAGAAGAAAGAGAAAGAGAAAAAAGCTGAAGAAAAAGCTAAGAAGGCCCCAGAGACATCTGAGGATTCAAAGAAAAAGGAAACCAAAGAGCTTGAAAAGGTCTTGACTAAGAGGGGACAATGAAAAACCTGAAACTTCAAAAAAGATTGGCAGCAGAAATGATGAAATGCTCTCCTAACAGGGTTCATTTTAATCCTGAGAGAACTTCAGACGTAAAGGAAGCAATCACCAAGGCAGATATTCGCGGAATGATCAAGCAGGGAGTGATTACTGAGAAGAAAATCAAGGGAATTTCAAGAGTTCGCGCTAGAAAAATCAAGGTTCAGAAAAGAAAGGGGCGCCAGAGAGGCAGTGGCTCTAGGAAAGGAAAGTTCACTGCGCGTGCAAAACCTAAAACTGTCTGGATGAATGCTGTTCGTGCTCAGAGAAAGTTTTTGAAAGAGCTTAAAGACAAGGATTTGCTCACTCCAGGAAGCTTTTGGGATTTGTATAGGAAATCAAAGGGCGGATTTTTCAGGAGTGTGCGTCACATTAAATTATTCATTAAAGAAAAAGGAATGGTTAAGGCAAAATGAGCAGGTTTACAGTAGCAAAGAGAAGGAAAAGGGAAGGAAAGACAGATTACAAAAAGCGGATAAAGCTTTTGATGTCCAAGAACCCTAGGCTGATTATTCGCAAGAGCCTTAAGAATGTCTCTCTGCAGGTTATTGAATTTGCCCCTGCAGGCGACAAGGTTATTTTATCTGTTAATTCGCATGATCTGAAGAAGCTTGGCTGGAAAGCTAATACAAATAGCTTGCCTGCTGCTTACCTTTGCGGTTATCTGCTTGGAACAAAAGCTCTTGCAAAAAAAGTCAAGGAGTGCATCCTGGATCTTGGAATGCAGAGCAGCGTGAAGAAAGGGGCTTTGTTTGCTGCTTTAAAGGGCGTGATTGATGCAGGTCTTAATGTTCCTCATTCAGAAAATGTTTTTCCTGATGATAAAAGGATAAAGGGAGAGCACATTGCTAATTATGCTAAATCACTTAAAGAAAACAAGGAAAAGTATGACAAGCAGTTTGCTGCTTGCTTAAAGCAGGGTTTTGATCCTGAGAAGATGCCTGCTCATTTTGATGAAATTAAAGCGAAGATTGGTGCGAAAAAATGACTGAAGAAGAAGAAAAAATTCAAGAACCTGTTGTAGAAGAATCTGTTGAAGAAGAAGAGAAGCTAGAGGTAGAGAAAGAGACACTAGAGGTTCCTGAATCAGAGGATTTTGTTGAAGAAAAGCCAATTTCTGCAGAGCTTGAGGGCTGGAAGCCTAAGACTAGTGTCGGCAAGCAGGTGCAGTCTGGCGAAATAACGGATATTGATGTCATAATCGACTCTGGAAAGAGGATTCTTGAACCGCAGATTGCTGATGCCCTACTGCCTGGCTTGCAGAAAGAATTGTTGCTGGTCGGCCAGTCTAAAGGTAAGTTTGGCGGCGGCGCTAGAAGGATTTTCAAGCAGACTCAGAAAAAGACTCCAGAAGGTAATAATCCTAGCTTTGCTTGTTTTGCTGTTGTTGGAAACGAGGATGGATATGTTGGCGGCGGCTTTGGAAAGTCAAAAGACACTGTTCCTGCTCGTGAAAAGGCAACAAGAAATGCGAAATTAAATGTTTTCAAGATCAGGCGTGGTTGCGGCAGCTGGGAATGCGGCTGCAAGACACCGCACTCAATACCGTTTGAAGTTTCAGGAAAATGCGGCTCTGTCAGCATCAAGCTGATGCCTGCTCCTAAAGGAAAAGGGCTCTGCATTGAGCCAGAGTGTGCAAAGATACTGAAGCTTGCAGGTATAAAAGATGTCTGGAGCAAGACTTTTGGCCAGACAAGAGTAAAAACAAATCTTGTCAAGGCATGCGTGGTTGCATTAAAAGAATTAATGAAAGTCAAGGTTAATCCAGATAAGTATGCTGCTCTTGGTATTGCAGAGGGCAGAGCCACAACAAGAGCGCAAGAGGAAGAGAAGAATGAGTAAGATTGTAATTATTAGGATTAAAGGACCTTTGCAGACAACTGCTACTGTAAAGGATACCATGAAGATGCTTAATCTTAATAAAAAATTCAATTGTGTTATTGTGGAAGACAGTCCTTCTTATAAGGGGATGCTCAAGAAAGTCGAGCATTTGATTACCTGGGGAGAGGTTTCTGAAGATACAATCAAGCTTCTTGAGAAGAGGAAAAAAGGAAAATACTTTGCTCTTCATCCGCCTAAAGGTGGTTTTGAGAGAAAAGGCACCAAGATGCCTTTCAAGTTAGGGGGAGCATATGGTTATCGTAAGGAAAAAATTAATGATCTTATCAAGAGGATGCTATAATGACTACTAAACGCAGAAGAAAAAGTACAAGAAGCCATGGTTCTAGGACCTGCGGTTGGGGCCTGACACACAGGGGTGCAGGCAACAGAGGCGGCAGGGGTAGAGCAGGCACTGGTAAGAAAGGAAAGTGTAAGATGCCTACAAAAGGTACATGGACTATTCAGTACTTTGGAAAGACGGGTTTTAAGTCTAAGGGTCTTCGTTATGCTAAGCATTACACTATTAACTTAAGGCAATTAGAGGAATTGCTTGATAATTTTGTGAGTGATAAAATCGCTGTTCTTGAAAAAGATATTTACACAGTCAATCTTACTGATTTAGGTATTGATAAACTGCTTTCAGCTGGCAGAGTTACAAAGAAATTCAAGATTAATGTTGCTGTTGCCTCAAAAGCTGCTGTTGAAAAGGTTAAAGCAGCTGGAGGAGAAGTTGTTTTGCCAGAGGCAAAACCAAAGAAAGCGCCTGAAACAGAAGAAAAAGGTAATGAATGATGGGTTTTTTCAAGAACTTGCTGTATAATCTTCCTGAAGTAAAGCCTCCTACGCAGAAAAGGCTTTCATTTAAGGAAAAGTTGAAATGGACTGGAATAATTCTTGTTTTATTTTTCATTCTTGGTATGGTTCCTTTGTTTGGCCTGGGACAGAACGCCCTGCAGAGATTTGAATTATTGTCAGTTATTCTTGGGGCGAGCTTTGGTTCAATTATTTCATTAGGTATAGGTCCTATTGTTACTGCATCTATTGTTTTGCAGTTGTTGAATGGTTCTGGTATCTTGAAGTTTGATCTTACCTCTCATGAAGGTAGAAAGACTTTCCAGGGTGTTCAGAAGATATCTGCAGTGTTTTTCATTATTTTTGAGGCTTGCATCTATGTTTTCATGAGCGGTCTTGCTCCTCCTGTAGAGCTTGCAGGAACTGCGCTTTATTTTCAATTAGAACTTTTATTGGTGTTTCAATTATTCCTTGGAGGAATATTGATTCTATTTATGGACGAGGTTGTCACTAAATGGGGTTTTGGCCAGGGAGTCAGCTTGTTTATTGCAGCTGGTGTCTCTCAGAGTATTTTCATTCGTGCTTTGAGCCCTTTGCCTTCTCCTACTAATCCTGCTATTGCTACTGGTGCTATCCCTGCTCTTGTTCAGAGCCTGGCTGCTGGTGATCCTCAGACAGCCTTGCTGATGTTTGCAGGCGTTGTCTCTACTATTGCTGTTTTTGTTATGGCTGTTTATTCTCAGGCCATGAAAGTTGAGATTCCTTTGAGCTTTGGTAGAGTGAGAGGTCATGGTATTAGGTGGCCGCTTCATTTTATTTATACATCTAACATTCCTGTTATTTTAGTTGCAGCTCTTTTAGCTAACATCCAATTGTGGGCCAGATTGTTCCAGAATTGGGGCCTTCCTATTTTTGGTACTTTTGTCGGCAATAATCCTGCCACAGGTCTTGTTGCCTGGATTTACTCTCCTGATATTGTTGGAAAAGCTATTAGGGGCAGTTTGACTTTTTCAGATATTGGGCATGCAGGTATTTATACATTGATTATGCTTATCGGTTGTGTTGTCTTTTCTTGGTTCTGGGTGCAGACCTCTGGGATGGATGCAAAATCTCAGGCAAAACAGATTATGAGTTCTGGCCTGCAGATTCCAGGTTTCAGGAAAGATGAGCGGGTTTTAGAGAGATTACTGCAGAGGTATATTGGTCCTTTGACTATCATGGGCGCTATTGCAGTTGGTATTCTTGCTGCAGCAGCAGATGTTTCAGGCGCCTTGACTTCTGGCACAGGTCTTTTGCTTACTGTTATGATCATCTATAGATTGTATGAAGAGATTGCTAAGCAGCACATGATGGATATGAATCCTATGCTAAGAAAGTTCATGGGTGGTTCATAAAATGGGTTTTTTTAGTTTTCTTGACCCTGTCTTGAATCTTGTTTTTGGTCCTTTGCTGCACATTTCTCCTTTCTGGGCTATCTTGATTATGTCATTCTTGATTTCTTTGATTATCGTATTGATTTACAAGTTTGCAACTAATCAAAGCTTGATGAAGCAGTTAAAAGATGAGATAAAGGAGCTGCAGAAGCAGGCAAAGGAGCTTAAGCATGAGCCTGAGAAAGCAATGGCTGTGCAGAAGCAGGCTATGCAGACCAATATGAAGTACATGATGCAGTCTATGAAGGCTACTTTGATTACATTTATTCCAATCATTATCATTTTTGGTTGGCTTCAGGCGCATTTTGCGTTTATGCCTATTCTTCCTAATCAGGATTTTACAATGACTCTTGATTTTGAAGAAGGTGCTAAAGGAAATGTTTCTGTTGCAGTTCCAGAAGGTATTGAAATTATAGGCGGTAATTCACGAACTGTTGAAGATGGCCAGGTAATCTTTGGTTTCAGGGGCAAGCAGGGAGTGTATGATTCTCCGCCTGTTGAATTTTCTTTTGATGATGAAAAATATGACAAGGAAGTTATCATCACTTCTGAAAAAAAGTATATTGAGCCAGTAAAGAGATTCTCTAAAAGAGACATAACATCCATAACAACAAGCAATGAAAAGAATGTTGTACTGAATTTGTTTGGCTGGGAGCTTGGCTGGCTTGGCAGTTATATTATTTTTGCGCTGGTTTTTAGTCTTGCTTTGAGAAAAGTTATGAAGGTTTATTGAGCTTATGGAAGAGATAAACCCAAAAGATGCATTCAGTAAGTTTAAGCCAGAATGCATCGCGTTTGTTCTTTCAGTTGATAAAAAAGGCAACCCCTCTGGTTTGATTGCCGCGCGGTTGATGAAGGTTTCTAGGACCCCTCCTTTGATTGCGGTCTCATTAGGCAAAAAAAGTAAGACTCATGAATTGATAAAAGAGAGCAAGGAATTTGTAATTGCGCTTGCAAATAAGGATCTTTTGCAGTATATTGCGGTTTTCGGGCGCAAAAGCGGTCATGACGTTGATAAGTTTAAAGAAACTGGGATTAAAACAGCATCTGCGAATCATATTAAGACCCCTTTGTTAATTGAAGCAACTATTAATTTTGAATGCAGGCTGGTAAATGAAGTGGATGCAGGCAATAGCACCTTATTTCTTGGCAAAATTCTTGCAACTTATATTAATGAAAGTAAGAAAATTTTGTTTAATTTTGGCAAAGGGTATGGTGACTACAAATTTGAAGAACCATAAAATAAATTTCCATATAAAAAACAATTATTCCATCAGAAATCAAGGGGTCTTGTGCCGGAATTATTCCGATTCAGGGGCCACAAGGCTTATAAATTCAGAATTCTCAGGGTTTCCATAGGAAATGGCGCAGGCACCCTACTTAGAACATCCATTTTTAAATACAAAAGTATTTAAATATTACCCCATTATAACTCATTTAAATACTATTTAAATAACATTTGGGGTGGAACATATGGCTAAAAAGAAAAAGGCAAAGAAAAGCACAAAAGCTAAACCGAAAGCTAGGAAAACGGTGGCAAAGCTTAAGCCAGTTAAGCCAAGTAAAGATGTTAAAGAAATAAAAGTAGTAAACATTGTTGTTTCTGCTTCTCTAGGCCAGGATATTCCTCTGGAAAAGATGGCTGCTACTTTGAGCAATACAGAATATAATCCAGAACAATTCCCTGGATTAGTCATCAGGATTAAAGAGCCTAAGACATCTGCTTTGATATTCAGCTCTGGAAAGATTGTCTGTACAGGTGCGCGCTCAATGGATAAGGTTCATGAGAGCATCAAGAAGATAATCAAGAGCCTGGAAAAGATTAAAGTCAAGATCAAGGAAGTGCCTGAAGTTAAAATACAGAACATTGTGGCTGCAGGCTCTGTCGGTATGGACCTTAATTTGAACATGCTGGCAATGCGCCTGGATAATACAGAGTACGAGCCAGAGCAGTTTCCAGGATTGGTTTACAAACTTCCTGACCAAAGAGCAACTTTCCTTCTTTTCTCAAACGGAAAGGTTGTTTGTACTGGAACAAAGAGCGAAGAAGAGGTTCACAGGGTTTTGGATATCCTGATTGAGAACCTTAAGAAAGTAAAGAAATAGGCACTGGACAAACGCTCACAGACTATATATAATAGTGTGAACTATATTCAAGGAAAATGGATGCAACAGATTTGATAAGGAAGATTCAGGATTTTTTTGAGAAGAATTATTACGCAGAGTTATTAGAAAAAATTAGGAAGAATGAGAAGTTTATTCATGTTGATTTCAGCAAGCTTTCTTCTTTTGATCCTGAGGTTGCAGATCTTCTGCTTGATAAGCCAGAGGAAGTTATAAAGGGTGCTGAACTGGCTATTGAGCAGATTGATGCAAAGAATGGCAAAGGATTTGCAATGCGTATTGTTACTCTTCCAGAGTCTTCTAGGATAATGATTAGGAATATCCGGAGCAAGCATCTGGGAAGATTCTTGTTTACAGAGGGCGTTGTCAGGCAAAAATCAGACGTGCGCCCGCAGGTTACTGCTGCTCGTTTTGAATGCCCTTCGTGTGGTAATGCCATATCTGTCCTGCAGTTGGATAACAAGTTCAAAGAGCCGAATCGTTGCTCTTGCGGTAGGAAAGGGAGATTCAAGTTATTAGAAAAATCTTTAGTTGATGCACAGATGCTGGTTTTAGAAGAAGTTCCTGAGCAGTTAGATGGTGGTGTTCAGCCTAAGCGGGTTAATGTTTTCCTGAAAAATGATTTAGTGAGTCCATTGTCAGAAAGAAAGACTAATCCTGGGTCTAGGATTGTTATTGCAGGAAGCATTAAAGAGATTCCTATTTTTACAAGATCTGGTTCTCAGAGCACGCGGTTTGATATTTTGTTTGAATCTAATTCAGTTATTGCTGTTGAAGAGGATTTTTCAGATATCAAGATTGACAAGAAAGAGAAAGAAATGATAGAAGCTCTGGTCGCTGATGAAAAAAACCTCATGAAAAAATTAGTAACAAGTATTGTTCCCTCTATTTATGGTCATGACAAGATTAAAGAGGCGCTGTTGCTGCAGATGGTTGGCGGTGTCAGAAAGGTTCGTGATGATGGTGGCATCACCAGAGGAGATATTCACATTCTTTTGGTTGGAGATCCTGGTGGCGGTAAGTCTCAGATGCTTAAGAGAATAGGCAATGTTGCTCCTAAAGGGAGGTTTGTTAGCGGTAAGGGAGTCAGTGGGGCTGGTTTGACTGCCACTGTTGTTAAAGATGAATTCCTGCAAGGCTGGAGCCTGGAGGCAGGAGCCTTGGTTCTTGCTAACAAGGGCGTTATCTGTATTGACGAACTGGATAAGATGTCTCCAGATGATCGTTCTGCTATGCATGAGGCTCTTGAAGGGCAGACAATCACTATCTCTAAGGCAAATATTCAGGCCACATTGCGGTGTGAGACCACTGTTCTTGCTGCTGCAAACCCTAAATTTGGTCGTTTTGATCCTTATGATACTGTTGCTAGACAGATTAATCTTCCTCCTGCCTTGATCAATCGTTTTGATTTGATTTTTCCGATAAAGGATCTTCCCGATGCTGCTAAAGATGAGAAGCTTGCAAAGTTTATTCTTAATCTGCACCAGAATGACTTGTCAGAACCTGATGTTGATACCAGGCTCTTGAGAAAATTCTTGGTTTATGCTCGCCAGAATGTTTTTCCTAAGTTAACTGATTCTGCTGTTGAGGAGCTGAAAGAGTATTTTATCAAGATGCGCAGCTCTGGCAGTGATATGCGTTCTGTTCCTATCTCTGCAAGGCAGTTAGAAGGCCTTGTTAGGTTGTCTGAGGCATATGCTCGTTTAAGGCTGAAGAATAAGGTTTCTAAGAAAGATGCTCAGAAAGCTATTGAGATTCTTGATTATTGCTTGAGGCAGGTTGCTCTTGATGAAGAGACAGGCACAATTGATATTGACAGGATCGCGACATCTGTTCCTGCTTCTCAGAGAAATAAGATTATACAGATCAAGGAGATCATCACTGATCTTGAAAACAAGCTTGGTAAGACAATTCCTCTAGAGGATGTTGTGCAGGCTGCTACTGAAAAAGGCATTTCAGAAGCAGAGGTGGAGGAGATGATCCAGAAGCTCAAGCGTTCTGGTGATATTTTCGAGCCTAGGCGGGGCTTTGTCAGCAAGTTATAAGCAAAAAATTAATATACCTCTTTCATTTAGGTGTTTGTTATGGAAACAGTATTCAAGGAATTTTCAATGGGTCTGTTGTATGTAGTCTATTTTATCTGTACTTCCCTGCTGTTCTTGACTATTGTTCTTTTGGAGAGCAAGACTAGCGTCCCTTTTCTGACGTTTATCGCTGGATTGATTGCAATCTTTTTGTGCTTCTTGTCTTGCTGGGACATGATTGCAGTCGGTATCAGAAAACACACTGTTTTAGGGGTTATTTTGTCAATAGTGACTCTTTTCTTGTTTTTAGGATTGATTTTTGATTTTATTCAGGCTATTGTGTGAATTCATCTGCAATTCCTTCTGCTTCTGCAAGCATTATGCTTGATCTTTTTAGGGAATTGCAGGATTTAGAAAGATAGCTGTTCAGCACTTTAGGGCACACGCTATAATCTCCGTCTATTGCAAATTCCATGTAGCATGTGTCTTTGCTGTCTTGTGTTTGAATGTTCTCGCAGATTATGCTCTTTCCTGATGTCAGCGCCACCTCTGAAAAGCACAGGTCTATGTCGTTTTGTCTTATTAGTTTGTTGCACAGCATTGCTGCTGCCTCTGGTTCTGTTTTTGCCACAGTGTTTGCCTGCGTTATTAGTTCTTGCGGTGTTTTGGTTGTTTTTGCGCAGTCATCTGCGCAGTTCAATACACTCTCTCCCTCTTCGCATATTCCATTGCCGCAGCAGGGTATTTTTGGAGAGTACACGCAAAGGCCTTTTTCGCAGGAGTCTATTGTGCATGGGTTGAAGTCATCGCAGCTCTTGGGGCACACCACTTCTTGTGGTTCTTCCTCTTCAACAAATTCCTCTAGGTATTCTTCTTCTAGAGATACTGTCTCTTTTGGCGATTCAATTACATTGAAATTGAATTTTCTTTGTTGTGTTCCTAGTTTATGGCTCATTACTGTTTTGATTTCATATGCTCCTGGTTGAATGTTTGCGGGAAGGTTCATCTGTATTGTCAAGCTTCTTTTTCTTCCTACTTCTGGCCTGTCTTGTTTTGTAGACACTATTTTCTCTTCTTGTAGATCTATTAGTTCATAGCTCAAGAGCACCTGCTCTATTCTCTCTACATTGCTTGTTAATTCAACTAAGAAGGATATTGTATCTCCTGGATATGCCTCTGTTTTGAGTGGTGTTGTTGTGAGGCTTATCTCTTTTGGTTCTGGTGTCAAGAGCCAAACTGCTCCAAGGATTACCAATATGCTTAATATCAAGGAAATGGCGCCTATTATCAAGACTTTTAGGGTGAGTGATACTTTTTTTGAGGGCCCTTTTGCGTAGGTCAGGGCCTGATTTACTTCAGCAGGCGAGTATCCTGAGTTTATCAGTGTTGACCGGATAGTGCCTATGTCATAGCCTGCTTTTAGAAGTTTGTTTATGTATTCTGTTAAGCTTTGCTGCACCATTTTTTTAATAAAAATATTAGTTTTGTGTATTTAAATGTTTGTAGTCAAGAATACAAAAGTATATAAATAATGCAGCAAATATCTGTATAGGGTGGTTTATTGGCACAGCAGATAAAAAGACAGATTGCTGAAAAGCTTTGGATTGTGGATTTAAAAGGGGGCCAGTACATTAAAGAGGAAGGCCTTAGGCCGAATTATGTTATGCTGAAAAACAATCACAAGGTTTCTCGTGTTAATCTTATTGGCACTGTTGTTTCAAATAATACTGATATGGGTTATAGGGATGTTTGTATTGATGACGGCTCTGCAAAGATATCTATTCGTGCTTTTGAGCAGATGCCTGCAATGGATGCTTTGGATATTGGTGACACGATTTTTGTTATCGGCCGTCCAAGAGAGTATGGCCAGGAGATTTATGTTCTTCCAGAGATAATTAAGACTATCAGCAATATGAAGTGGCTTGAGGTGCGGCAGTTAGAGCTTCAGAAAAACAAGATTATTCCTGCAGAGCAGGATGCGCCTGCAGATGTCGATATTCCTGAAGAAGACGGTGTGGAGGAAGAGATTATTGAAGATAAGGGAACCGGTGCTGTTAAAGAAGCTATTAAATCTCTTGATTCTGGTTCTGGCGCAGATTATGAAGAGATAATTAAGAAAGCAGGGCCTGATGCTGAAAAGATTATTTCTAATTTGCTGAAGAATGGCGATGCTTTTGAGGTCAGTCCTGGTAAACTAAAATTACTGGAATGAACTAGAAAAAAATAGGTGTTATGAATACTTCTATCAACGCTGCAAGGAATAATATAAATACCGCTATTAATATCAAGTCAGAGGAATCTAATAATATTCTCTCAAAGCTTTTTGTTCCAAAGTCTCTTTTTATTATTGCTACTGACAGTATTCCTCCTGCAAGTCCTGCAACAAAATAAGCTAGTATCTCTGGTATGCCGTGCAGGGAATATCGCAGCACACTGAGTGATGTGGCATAAAAATATGCCGCTACTTTGCTAAACCCCACCGCACCAGCATATTGCGCTAGGTGTGTTCTTATGAAGTTTCCTGCTGCTGCCCCTATTACAGATGCATTCCAGGATAAGATGAATATGGCTCCAGAGCCATAGATAAATGAAAACAATATGCAGAAAATAAGTACTTTGATGTTATTAAGGAAGATTCTGTTTAATAAGTTGAATTTTGCTATTGATGCTGTGACTTGCTGGTTTAATGATGCTATTGTCTGTGTCTGTATTTTGAACACGCTGCTTGATGTCTCTGCAGGCAGAACAACATACCAAAAAGAGAATGCTATTGTTAACCCTAAAAAGAGCAGCACTAATAGCATTATTGCTTTTCCATGCTCTTTTAGCAGCTTTGATTCTGATTTTATCAGCAGGTCTTTTGCCTCTTCTGACCGTAGTGTTTTGTAGAAAAGAGGCAGGCAGGCCATCACGGTCAAAAATACCATGACTAGGCTCGCGTATTCCTCAAAGATCCATATGCTCAGGAATAGTGCTGCAGAGCCGTAGAATATGCCTGCTACAAGTAGTTCCCATGGTCTCTTCGCCGCTGTAAAAGGATTTAATACTGATTCTAACACCATTTTTTTTAAATAGGGATTACTGGAGTATTTATACTTTTTGTTTTTTTGAAAACATTACTTTTATAAATAAGGACGTAATTTATCCTCTTATGGAATATGAAGAGATGCTGAAGAGGGGGAGGGAAAATCTTCCTGAATCTGTTTTTGAAAAAGAGCGTTTTGAGATACCTAAGGTGAAGGGTCATCTTGAAGGTAACAAGACAGTTATCAGCAATTTCAAGCAGATTGCTCAAGTTCTTAGAAGGCCTGTTGATCATTTATTGAAATATATCTTGCGTGAATTAGCAGCTCCTGGTGAGCTGAAAGGCAATATCTTGATTATTGGGACAAAGATGCCTGCTTCTCGTATTAATGAAAAAATCAAGCAGTATGCTTATGAGTTTGTGCTTTGCCAGGAATGCGGCAAGCCAGACACAGAATTTTTAAAAGAAGGGGAATTCATGTTTGTCAAGTGCGCTGCATGCGGTGCCAAGAAACCTGTCAAGAGCAAGATATAAACACAAAATGATTGTAAAAGTACATAAAAAAGATGAGAGAACTGTTGTTGCAGTTTGTGATAGTGATTTATTAGGCAAGAAGTTTGAGCAGGGCGAGCTTCAGCTTGATTTGACCTCTGATTTTTATAAAGGCACAGAAATGGATGAGAAAGAAGCAGGTGATCTAGTAAGAAATGCAGATATTGTAAATCTTGTTGGTAAGAATTCTGTCAAGCTCGGCATGCAGGAAGGCGTCATTGAAGAAGACCATATCTTAGAGATTGACGGAATACCTCATGCCCAGGCAATTATTGTTCATGAGGAATAGTTTTCAGCACCAATCCCCTAATCCTGTTTGTTTCTCTTTTTCTTTTCCAAACACGTCGTCTATTCTTTTCTGCAGGACCTCTATTGTTTGCTTCAGGTAGTTTGATACATTGTACGTGTTTATGAGGTTTGTTGTTGCCTCCATGTATTTGATTATGCTTCCTTCGGATATTGTGAATATTATTTTGCCGCTGCACTTGAGGCACTTTCCCACCAAGGGAGGTCTTCTGTATTTTTCATTGCAGTTTACGCATCTGAATATTTGCATAGAGAATTTTCTTAGATTTCCTTTTGTGTCTTTCAAGAAGTGCTTCTCAACAACCAGTCGTGCCACGTCTGCCTGGTCTACTGCCCTTATTTTTTCTGCAAGTTCCATCTGTCCTGCTAGTTTTTCGTGCATAGAGGGCAGTATTTTGTATGCAGAGCATCGTACTGCGTTGTTCATGTTGTCAAAGTCGTGTGTAAATCCCATTTTTTCATATTGCTCTGGTTTTCCGAGGGTGTCGTTTATTGTTTTTATCTTGAATTCCCAGGGCATTTTGTATTGCATTGTTGCTTCGTAAAAGTCTAGGGGATATCTCCAGGGTATGTCTACCTGGAATGCCATGTCATCTACCTCGCTTGGCAGCAGCAAAGACGTCAGTACTAGTGGAGCATCCATTGTTGACCCTCTGCTTGATGGAAGATATTTTCTTGAGAAGTTTAGGAATGCATCTAATAACAGCACAAAGCAGGCTTCATCCCCATCACAGTCTCTTCTTGTTGCTGCGTGCATGTAAGGGTGTGCAAAGAATCCTTGTGTTTTTGAGAATCCTATTATTCTTCCTGCCATTCCTGCAGAGGTGTGGGGCGCAAGTCCTATTAT